>JASIKV010000152.1 GCA_030049455.1 Terriglobia bacterium | reverse complement strand
CCATTCCTGCCGGGCCGTGTGCAGCCGCGCGCGGATCAGCCGCTCAAGCGCAGTAACGCAATCGTCCACGCGCTGGGCGCGCTCCGCGATTCGTGTGGCGAGCGCCTGGAACACCTGGTGCAGGGCAAGCTCCGTAAGCGCCTGCCGGGCCTCGGAAATTCTCAGGCGGATCATCTGCGCCAAATGCCGGGCGCGGTCTCGAATCTCCGTGGCCAGATCCTGCTTGCGACGCACCACCAATTCCGCCGCTGCCGAAGGCGTGGGCGCGCGCAGATCCGCGACGAAGTCTGCGATGGTGAAGTCGGTTTCGTGCCCGACCGCGGAAATTACCGGAACTTGCGACGCGGCGATGGCGCGCGCCACCACTTCCTCATTGAACGCCCACAGGTCTTCGAGAGCCCCGCCGCCCCGGGCCACAATGACCACCTCAACGGGCTTGTGGCGGCTGAAGTACTCGATTCCTTCGGCGATCTCCTGCGCCGCTCCCTCGCCCTGAACCTTTACCGGATAGAGCAGCACATTCAAATTCCGAAACCGCCGGCGCAGAACACGCAGGATGTCTCGAATGACCGCTCCGGTGGGGGAAGTCACCACTCCGATCGTACGAGGCAGCATGGGCAGCGGCTTCTTGCGCGCGGGTTCAAACAGCCCCTCAGCCGCCAGCTTCTGCTTCAATTGCTCGAAGGCAAGCTGCAGCGCCCCCAGGCCCGCCGGTTCGAGGAATTCGACCACGAGCTGGTATTCGCCGCGCGCCTCGTAAACGCTCAGCCGCCCGCGCGCAATCACCGCCAGTCCGTCTTGGGGCTTGAATTTCAGGTAACGAGCCTGGTTCCGAAAGCAAACGGCGCGGAGCTGCGCGGATGCGTCTTTGAGCGTGAAATAGAGATGACCCGAGCCGGCCGAACGCAGATTCGATATTTCCCCGCTCACCCACACGTCCGGAAATTGCCGCTCAAACAGGTTGCGGATTTCGAGCGTCACTTCCGAGACGGTATAGATCTTGCGCGTGGGGCCGAAGTTGAGCGAGGGTTGGGTCATAACAAGAATGTCCGTTGTCCTTGGTCCGTTGTCATTTGCGTCGAGAAGGAATTGGTAACTCGTACCCGCCTTCGAAAGATTCATCTCCGGGTCAGGTACGAAACTAGCCACAGGACAAGTGTCGCCACGACGCTCAGGATCACACACGTCACAATGGGAAAGTAAAATTGAAAACTCTTGCCCTTGAGTGCAATGTCGCCGGGCAGCCGGCCAAGGCCGAAGAACGAAAACTTCGATCCGGCCATCACTATCAACCCGAAGATTACCAGGCAAACGCCGGTGATAACCAGGAACCTGCCGAGTTGAAATGGGATTTCGCCGCCCATCATCTTCATCGTCGCCGTGGCGCGGATGGATGTCAAGGCCGGGGTGTTGTAGCGCGGGGGTCGCCACCCGCGATCCATCGGGGAATTACAAAAGCGCGGGAGGGGACACCCGCGCTACAGAAGTTGGCCAGCGAAAATGCGCTAAACCACGTCGATGCCCGGGAAAAAGTAACCGATTTCGTAGGCGGCCGTCTCAGGAGCGTCGGAGCCGTGTACGGCATTGCTCTCAATGCTTGCGGCATAAAGCTTGCGAATGGTTCCGGGCGCGGCGTTGGCGGGATTGGTTGCGCCCATCACTTCGCGCAGGCGTTTGATGGCGTTCTCGCCTTCCAGCACCATCACCAGCGCGCTCCCCGAGCTCATAAAACTCGTCAGGCTCTCGAAGAAGCCCTTGCTGCGATGCACGGCATAGAACCCCTCAGCTTCCTTTTTGCTGAGATTCACCAGGCGCGCCGCGACAATCCTGAATTTCTGCGCCTCAAATAACTTGATGATGTCGCCAATGTGCCCTGCTGCGACGGCGTCGGGCTTGATGATGGTCAAAGTACGTTCAATTGCCATGATTCTCCAATCAGGTTTCATGGAATTCTGAATTATGAATTCTAAATTATGAACAGCATGTGCTCAGAAATCGCACACCCAATGGTTGTAATTCAGAATTCACAGTTTAGAATTCATAATTCTTTTCAGCGTTTCGCCGATCAGCGCCGGACTTTCGGCAACGGCGATTCCCGCGGCCTGAAGGGCTGCGATTTTGTCCTCCGCCGTTCCCTTGCCTCCGGAAATGATCGCTCCGGCGTGCCCCATGCGTCGGCCGGGGGGAGCGGTGCGGCCGGCGATGAATCCCACCACCGGCTTTTTGACGTTCGCCTTGATGAAAGCTGCGGCTTCTTCTTCCGCCGCGCCGCCGATTTCCCCAATCATCACGATACCGTGCGTCTCCGTGTCTTCGTGAAAGAGCCGCAGCGCGTCAACAAAGTTGGTGCCGATGATCGGGTCGCCGCCGATTCCGATGCAGGTGGATTGCCCGATGCCGAGCGCCGTGAGCTGCCCCACCGCTTCGTAGGTCAAAGTCCCGCTGCGCGATACCACTCCCACATGTCCCGGCAAATGGATTTGCCCGGGCATGATGCCGATTTTGCACTTGCCTGGTGAGATGATTCCCGGACAATTCGGTCCGATCAACCGCGTGCGTTTGCCCGCCAGAAATTGCGCGGCGCGAACCATGTCCAGCGTGGGAATGCCTTCCGTGATTGCGACGACAAGCGGCAGGCCGGCGTCCGCTGCCTCCATGATGGCGTCGGCGGCAAAAGGCGGAGGAACAAAAATCACCGAGGCGTTCGCTCCCGTCTTGGCCACGGCCTCCTGAACGGTATTGAAGACCGGAATGCCTTCGACGCTCGACCCGCCTTTGCCCGGCGTCACGCCCGCAACAACCCTGGTGCCGTAAGCAATCGCCTGCTGCGTGTGAAACGTACCCTCGCGGCCCGTCAGGCCCTGGACCAGGAGCTTGGTGTTTTCATTAACGAGAATAGACATAGGATTGATTCATTGAATCATTTTTTCATTGATTCATTGGACCGAAGATTTTGCGGCTGCAACGACCTTCTCCGCCGCTTCTTTCATATCGTTCGCAACCCCGAAGTTGAGCCCCGATTCCTTCAGGATTTTCTGTCCAAGGTCGACGTTGGTTCCCTTCAGCCGTACCACGATCGGCACCTTGATTCCCAGCGTCTTTGCCGCGGCCACCACTCCATTGGCGA
>JASIKV010000151.1 GCA_030049455.1 Terriglobia bacterium | reverse complement strand
CGCTGGGCGTGCTCTCCAATGTTTTCCTGCACCTGCACCCTTCCAAAGTCAACCGCGACGCCGTGCGCTACAACTTCACGTGGGGAATGGGTGGCATCACCTTCTATTTATTCGTTGTACTCACTTTTACCGGCATCCTGCTGATGTATTACTACCACCCCACCAAGGGGCAGGCGTACCGCGACATTGTTTACCTGATGAGCGATGTGCCGTTCGGCTCGCTGCTGCGCAACATGCACCGCTGGGCGGCCCACTTGATGATCATCACGGTGTGGCTGCACATGTTCCGGGTATTCCTGACGGGATCTTACAAGAAACCGCGCGAATTCAACTGGTGTGTCGGCGTGATTCTGCTGGTGCTGACCATGCTGCTGAGCTTTACCGGCTACCTGCTGCCGGACGATCAACTGGGCTTCTGGGCGGTGACGGTGGGCACGAACATGGCGCGCGCCACACCTTTCCTGGGGCATGAAGGCCCGTTCGGCCCGCAGCTCCACATGACACCTTATAATGATGTGCGCTTCGCGCTGCTGGGTGGTTCGATTGTGGACGCCAACGCCCTGCTGCGCGCCTACATCTGGCACTGCATCGCCATTCCGGTAATTGCCAGCGTCTTCATGATCGTGCACTTCTGGCGCGTGCGGAAAGACGGAGGAATCTCCGGCCCCGCGCCCGTCGTGCTGGAGCAGGAAGCCATCAAGGCCAAGGTGCTGCCTTACGTCGTTCCGCAGCACACAGAATGATTGAATCATTGAGCCATTTGGCCATTGGGTCATTTGAAAGGCATGTTTCAAATGGCGAAATGGCCCGATGACCAAATGAGCAAATAATATGGATTGGCATCAACTCTGGGAAATTATCTCGGCCCCCGACAACGTTCCTATCGTGGCGCTGATTCTTCTGGTGCCCTTTTACACCTGGTATGGGATTCGGCAGGCGCTGGCCAATGACCGCCTGATTGCTCAACTGGAAGCCGACCCGCAACTGGCCAAAACGCATCATCGCAAGACAATGCCCTGGAAGGCGGGGTGGACGAAGGAAATTCCCGTCTGGCCCTATCTGCTGCGCATTGAGTTCCTGGCCGCCATTGTGGTGACCATCATTCTGATGGTGTGGTCGATCACGCTGAATGCGCCGCTGGAAGAACTTGCCAACCCCAACCTGACGATGAATCCCGCCAAGGCGCCGTGGTATTTCCTGGGCCTTCAGGAAATGCTGGTCTACTTCGATCCCTGGATGGCCGGCGTGGTGATGCCCTCGCTGATTATCGTGGGCCTGATCGTGATTCCCTACATTGACGCCAACCCGCTCGGCTGCGGGTACTACACGTGGAAGCAGCGGCGGTTCGCCATCGGGACGTTTTGCTTCGGCTTCATGCTGCTTTGGCTGCTGATGGTGGTGATCGGGACCTTCATCCGCGGCCCGGGCTGGATGTGGTTCTGGCCGGGGCAAACGTGGGACCCCAACAACCAGGTGTTTGAGGTGAACCGCGACTTGCCCGACCTGTTCAATATTACCAACATCTGGGGCAAAACCATCTTTGGCGCGGTGGTGATGGGCGTTTACTTCGCGGTGTCCGGGTGGGTGGTTCACAAGCTCTTCACGTGGGAAGACTGGAACAAGAAGGTGTTCCAGAAAATGAGTTTCCTGCAGTACATCACGATGCAGTCGTTTCTGACGGTCATGATGCTGCTGCCCATCAAGATTCTGATTCGTCATTTGTTCAGGATCAAATACATCTGGGTAACGCCCTGGTTTAACCTGTAGTGAAGACGAAACTCGAAAATCGAAATTCGTAACTCGTCTCGGCTTGCCAATTTTGAATTTCGAGTTTCGAAAGCTGGAGGCTTCGGTTGCCTGACACTCCCGAGAAGGATCCCGTCACCACATCATCGCTCGGAACGCTTTTGGTGATCTCGTCGGTTCTGGTCATGCTGACGCTGGTGTGGGCGCTCTATAACGAATTCTTCGGGTTGCGCCCGTGGAAGAGGTACGAGCGCGATTTCGCCGCCCGGTATGAAAGATTCCTGAGGAAGCAGATCCCCAACCAGGAGGTGGCGGAGAAACAGGTTCTCGCCTCGCCGGAGTATCAGCAACTCGACCAGCAGGTCACCGCCGCGCAAGAGCAGATCCAGGCCAAGTCGGACGAGATGGACAAGGAAATCGCGGTCCTTGACGCCCGCTTCAGCGCCCTGACCGAGGTTTTCACCACGCAGCGCGCCTACGTGGCCACGCAGGTTTACGCGATTGAACACACTTCGGCCGGCAATCAGCCCTCTATCCAAAAGAGACTGGGGGAACATGAGGCCGGCCCGTTCCACGTGAGCCTGCCCACGCTTCCCGACGGCCACAGGGTGGCCGGGGATTACACCTTCCAGCAACTTCAGGATGAATTCAACAAAGTCCAGCTCGACAAGGCGAGCATGCTGGAGGAGAAATCGGTGCTGCTGAAACCGGTTTCCGAACTCCGCAAGAAGCGCGACGCCTACCTGACCGACCACCTGAACGGCCTGACGACCGAACAGATGCGCGGCCTGCTGAAGAAGGCGGAGGACGCTTCGGTCGAGATCCGCCAGATCAACAATCCCGATGCGGGCATTGTGGACCGGTGCGAATCGTGCCACGCGGGCATTCGCGAGCCGATGACGATCACCGCCAAGGACATGGGCGGCAAGGAAGTCTTCGTCAGCCATCCCGATCCCGAGCTGCTGACCCTGCACGATCCGGAGAAGTTCGGTTGTTCGCCCTGCCACGGCGGCAACGGCATGGCGCTGGAGAGCGTCGAGCGCGCGCACGGGAATTATGAACACTGGCTGTGGCCGCTTCACCCCAAGGAGAACGTCGAGGCGGGCTGCCAGCAGTGCCACGCCATGGACATGGTGCTGGATCACGCGCCGGTGCTGACCGACGGCAAGGACTTGTTCCAGCGCCGCGGCTGCGTGGGTTGCCATCGTTTCCAGAATTACGATCCCGAGCCGGAGGAGATCGCCAGCGTTCAGCAGCAGGTGTTGCTGCTGGAAAATCAGCGCTCCACCGCACAGCGCGACGTTCAGCGCTCGATCCAACTGGGCGACGCCGCTCCCGACAACGATACGGCGCGAATGTACTACACGGAGGCGGACAAACTGCGCGTCTCCATCAGCGACATTGACGGTCGCATTGACCAGCTCGACCGCCGGTCCAAGGATCTGCTGCGCGACACCAAGAAAGTGGGCCCCGATCTGAAGGAAGTGCGCGTGAAGATGCATCCCGACTGGATTCCCGTTTGGCTCAGCAATCCGCACGCCTGGCGGCCCAGCACGCGCATGCCGCGCTTCCGCCTGGCGGACAATGAAGTGAAGGCCATCAGTGCCTTCGTCTGGCAGAGCGGGATAGACGCTACTCTGCCCGCCCAGCCGCCCGGCGACCCGGTAAAAGGCAAGGAGAGCTTTGAAACGCGCGGCTGCCTGGGCTGCCATTCGCTCGATGAATCCAGCCCGCACTTTGCCGCCAACCTTTCGCGCGTGGGTGAAAAGGACAACTACGATTACCTGGTGCGCTGGATTCACAATCCTCGCGAGCGCACCCGCCCCTACTGCCCGTTTGAGAAGCGCGACCTGACGGAAGCCGATTACAAGAAGCACGGCCTGCCGTTTGTTTTCGACATGGACCACAGCAAGTGCCCGAACGACGGCCACGAGCTTCAGGTGGAGCAGGAAACCATCAT
>JASIKV010000150.1 GCA_030049455.1 Terriglobia bacterium | reverse complement strand
GCGATCATCAGTCTGTTTGCCGGAACGCTGGCCTGCATTACCGCTGCGGCGCGCGTGCTGATGTTGATGGCGCACCGCGGGCTCGCGCACCAGGCATTGCGGAAGACTCACGTTCAAAATGAAACTCCCAGCCGCGCCGTGGTCATCACCGGCATTGCCGCGCTGCTGCCGGTTGCCGTGCTTGCGGCGCGTGGTTCAAGCGGATTGGACGTCTACGGCTGGATGGGTTCGCTGGCCACTTACGGGTTCATCGTTGCCTACGCGCTGGTGGCCGTGGGGTTGCCAAGGTATCTGCGCCGGCACGGAGCCTTTCGATCCGGCGATCTGATTATCGCGGCTCTGGCCGCCGCTGCCATGCTGCTTGCGTTGGTGGGGAATCTGTATCCCGTGCCGGAAGGTGATTACGGAAAACTGCCTTACATTTACCTCGCCTATTTGGCAGTAGGGATGCTTTGGTTTTGGCTGGGCAGCCATAAAGCGGTGCAATCCGGATCGGAAAATTAAGGCTGAGGGTCCGAATCCGGTTGCATGACCACCAGCAATGCGATTCCGACCGCCATGAACATGCGCGCGGCAGCCTGCTGACCGTTCCACACCATTGACTGCCACATCAGGAACCATTCCCCGCCAATCGTCAGGAAGGCAAAAAACCAAAGCAGTAACCCCACCGCCAGACCGGCAATCGCCACGCGCTTGGCCTGATGAAATTCAAGCGCGGGTCTCCTGAGCGCTCCTGCCAGGCGCACGCCTCCCCACCAACAGAGGAGCATCGTCACCCCTTCCCAGAGAATAATGCCAAAATAGAACGCCGTGTGCAGGGCAGGCGAGTCGACCGCGCGCCACATTCCGCGGTTGCCTGGAATCGTGGTGTCCATCATCAAAACGTGGCGAACGAATTGGTAGTTGGAGTCATAGTCCGTCAGGTTGTTGAAGACCACGAGCGAATAGAAGATAGCGACGGCGAAAACCAATCCGATTTTAGTGAGGCGCAGCATCGAAAATGAATCCCTCGCTTGTATCCCTGGTGATTGTGATTGCGGTATGACAGCTGCCGCCGTACTCAGGCAATAGAAATAATTAATTCCCGCGATTAAAACTTTGTTCTGGTCTTCATCCGAAGGGTTGGAATACCTTTTCTCATCACCCAGAGATTTCGGTGGTCACACGGGAACCAGACATAGGGCCAAGGTCTAACTATACCTTCATGGAGGACCATAAATGACAGAATCGCGCGGAAGAAACCGGGTCATGGGTTGTACGGGACCGTCCTCTCTCTTCCTTGCGGCAGCCTTTCTGACGATTCTCGCCGGCACGCCGGCGGTATGGGCGCAACAGACCCTGGGCGGAATCCGGGGAACGGTAACTGACCAAAGCGGCGCGCTGGTTCCGGAAACGATCGTGACCGTGGTGGGCGATGAGACACGCCTGACGCGCGGCAACAAGTCGAACGCGGAGGGCGAATATGAGATTGTCGACTTGCCCATCGGCACCTACACGCTGACCTTTACCCATAATGGATTTCTCACAGCCACGGTTCCCAGTATCCTGGTGCAGGCGAACCGCACCGCAACGGTGAACGTCTCCCTGCGGATCGGACAGGTAAGCACCTCGGTGACAGTCGAAGAGAAAGCCCCGCTGATGAATGCCGTGGACACCACCAACGGCTACGTCCTGGAAAAATCTCAGATTCAATCGATCCCCTTACCGACGGGCAGCTTTACGGGCCTGGCGATTCTTTCGCCTGGAGTCAATGCCGAGCTGCCGAGCGGCAGCGGCGCCAATGCCGGCCTGGGCAACCAGCCCGTCTGGGCGAACGGCCAGAGGGACACCAGCAATAGCTTCCTGTTGAACGGCGTTGACGGCAGCAATATCTTCAACGGCAAAAGCACCAGCCAGGTTGCTTCCGCGCGCGTGGTGAACAATACGGGAGTCTCACTGGTCACCAGCACAGGTATCGGAGTGATTCAAACCACCGCCTCGCCCTATCTGGCGATTGGCCAGGCTTTGCCGACTCCAGCCCCTGAAACCATTGAGGAAGTGCGCGTGAACACTTCGATGTACGACGCCCAGCAGGGAGCCACCAGCGGCGCCCACATCGACATGAGCACGGCATCCGGCACCAACCGGACCCATGGGGGCCTTTATATCCACCATGGAACAGACTGGCTGAACGCGGCGCCCTACTTCTTCAACGCCGACCCCAGCGTGCCGCAGGACCAGAAGGTTCCGGATCTGCATCGCGAGGTGCTCGGCGGAACGCTGGGCGGCGCATTGGTCAAAGACAAGCTCTTTGGATTCGTCGGCTATCAAAATCTCCACGATGGCGATGGTGAAATCGGAATTTCGCGCCTCAGCGTGCCCTTTGGATTGAACAGCACCAACCGCACTGCGGCGGGTTTGGCGACTCTGGCCAACAACAACTTCATCATCCCCGACGGCGGCACGCCGATTACGGCGGGACAAATCGATCCCAACGTTCTGAAGTTGTTCCAGTTCCAGCTTCCCAACGGCCAATATCTGATTCCCAATGACGACGGCTTCGTTCCCACGCCTACGATTCCGGACAACGCTTATGTGCCGGGCACGGCCGTGTTTTCAGCGCATCAATTGGTGACCGATTTTGACTGGAACCGCTCGCCCTCCGACATCCTTTCACTCAAGTACTACTACCAGGACGATCCAACCTCCGCGCCTTATGCGTATTCGATGGTGGCAGGTTTCACACAACAGCTTGCCGCAGGCAGCCAGGTGCTCTCGCTCTCCAACATCCAGACTCCCAAAGCAAACTTCAGCATCATTGAGACCATCGGATTTGACCGTGAGAGCATCTACAGCTCGGTTGGCCAGCCTTTTACACCGCAAGAGATGGGAATCAACACCTTCGGCTCGACGCGTTTCCCGGGCCTGAGCATTGTGGACATTTTGGGGAACAGTTCTCCCAATAACGTCAATTACGTGCAGGATGCGAGCTTGAACATTGGCCAGGGCTCAGCCTCCCAGGGAGCCTTCACCGGAGTTACCCAAAACCGTCTGATGCCTTCCATCAACGCCACGTGGAATCATGGCCGCCACACCGTGACCTTCGGCGCCAATTACTCCTACACGCAGCTCAACACGCTTGATAACCGCACCGGCAACGGCATCATGGCCTCGGCGGATTTCGGCCAGTTCGTGCAGGGCATCCTGACCGCCAACGACGATTTCCAGTCCACGGCGTTCTTGCTCGGTAATGCCAGCCGCTACTACCGTGCCGGCCAGTCGGGCGAGTACATTCAGGACAAGTTCCAGATCCGCCCAAACCTCAGCCTGACGGGCGGCGTTCGCTTTGACTGGGATGGTGGCTTCAGCGAAAAGTACGGGCGCCTCTACAACTTTGACCCGAGTGCCTACGCCTACGACGCCTCGACAGATACCATCACTTCCACCGGATTCATCATTGCCGGCAACAACGCACAGTTTCCCAGCAAGGGCGTGAGTAATACCACTCTCACCGGCCGGCAATGGGGCATTGCGCCGCGCATCGGCCTCGCCTGGTCACCAAGGGCTTTCCGCGACAAGATCGTGGTCCGCAGCGGCGCAGGCATTTATTATGACCGCGGAGAGCTCTTCTCCTACCTTTCGCCGGGTTATGCCGCGGGTGAGACGACGGCGGGACCTTTTGGCGTCAATCAGGCCCCGCCATTTGTGAACACGCAGGTCTGTCCGCTGAGCGGCCAGCTCTACCAGGGCTTCATTCCAACCTGTTCCAGCACCTATGAGGATCCTTGGGGGCCGACCGAACAGGCCCCACCGTCCGGCAACCCCTCGGAGATCATCAACTACCTTCCCAACGAGGCGGGGATCGAGAACGGCGACAAGGTCTTTACCTTTGCCAATTACGACCGCGGAAACAAGCTGCCGTACACTATGAATTACACCTTTGACGTCCAGTGGCAGCCGCGCCGCGATCTGGCGATTGACATCGGCTTCGTGGGCAATTCCGGACGGCACGAAGTCATGCCGATTCCATTCAATCAGCCGCAAATCGCCACGCCGTCAAACCCCATTCACGGCCAGAATTACACCTACGGCTACACCGTGCTGGATCCAACCACCTTTAATCCCATTAGTCTGCCCGACGGCACCACCATGCTGGAAACCTACGAGGGCGGCAATAACGACATGCGCGTTCCGTACATCGGTTACTCCGGCGAGTCGGAAAGTTACAAGGCCATCGGGATTTCCAATTACAACGCCTTGCAGACGCACGTTGAGAAACGCCTCAGCCACGGGATGCAAACCGGGTTCTCCTACACGTGGTCGCACGCGCTCGATGAGCAGAGCGCCCTCGGCCTCTTCTACAATGGCAACAATCCGCTCGACCCGCGCAATGCCTACGCATCTTCGGATTTCGACCGCACGCACGTCATTAACTTCAATTACCTGCTTCAGCTCCCCAATTGGGCCAAGGGTAATTCCTTTGCCAGCAAGGTGGCGAATGGCTGGGCGCTGCAGGGAATCGTGGTGATCGAAAGCGGTCAACCCTACAGCGTGATCGACTACACGGGCGCGGTGGGAAGCATTTTTTACGGCGTTGCCGACGGCATCACCAATCCTATTGTGCCGCTTGCGTCCGGGTGCACAGCGTACAACGCAGTTACGGGAGCGAACGGCGCGGGCGCAACGCCTGCCCTCAAGGCGTCCTGCTTCACATTGCCCTTGCTCCAGCCGGGCGCCCTCGGCGGAGCCATTCCGCCGGGCGACCTCTATGAGACCGACTTCACCTCCGGCCAGCGGAACATCTTCCGCCAGGCGTGGCAGAAGCGCGCGGACATCTCCGTGGTCAAAGACCTTAAGCTGACGGAGCGCTTCTCGCTGAAATACCAGATGGACGTCTTCAATCTCTCCAACACGGCGAGTTTCGATATTCCCATCGATAACGTCTCTCAAAACCAGTACTACGACGACTTCCCCGTGGAAGGCACGCCCGCCCTTCCCACCAGTTGCACGAATACCAACGCGGGCTTCTATAACTGCCCCGCCGGGCTCGGTGCGGTGAACAAGACCATCGGCGGACCGCGGCAGATTCAGATGGCGCTGCACTTGCTGTTTTAGAGGGTGAGCGGCGGAGTGAATCAACGCCGGGGTGTTCCACGGAGGCCCCCGCCTGCGTTATTCCGCGCCGATGTCTTCGTTCCAAATCTCAGGATGCGCGCGAATGTAGTTCGCCAGCAGGGAAACGCACTCTTCGGAATCAAGGTCGATTACCTTCACGCCCAGTGAGCGCAGCCAATCGAGCCCGCCCCGGAAGTTGCGGCTTTCACCCGCGACTACAGTTCCGAAACCAAACTGCCGCACCAGCCCGCTGCAATACCAGCAGGGGGCCAGCGTGGTGACCATGATGAGCCGGCGATAGCTGCGCTGCCGTCCGGCATTCCGAAACGCCGCAGTTTCGCCGTGCATGGAAGGGTCGCCGTCCTGCACACGGCGATTGTGGCCCAAGCCGACCAGTCGTCCCTCCGCGTCGAAAATCGCGGCGCCAATGGGGATGCCGCCTTCCGCCAGCCCCTTGCGGGCCTCGCCAATGGCCACTTCCAACATCTTCCGGTAGTCGGGCTCGGAATTCATGGTTCCTTTGGGCAATCACTTGGATTGAGAGTCGGCAGCAACGCCAGCGGTTCGCCCTATGAGGTCTGGCAACCTTTCATAAGGCCTTAGGGCTTTAGGCCATTTGTACCTTCGCCGCCGATGCTGCCCTGCAAGAATGTGGCAGGGGTGGAGGGACTCGAACCCCCGACCCTCGGATTAGAAATCCGATGCTCTATCCAGCTGAGCTACACCCCCGCTGAGCTTTAGCTTACTTCATTCCGCAGAGTTTCATCAAACCGCGAGCGCATCGTGCCCACCTTGTAGCGGCGGGCTTCGATCCGTCGCCCGAAAATGGCTTAGGGTCGCAGGGCGAGCGCCCGATCGTAGGGGCGAAGCGCGACTCTTTGCCTG
>JASIKV010000149.1 GCA_030049455.1 Terriglobia bacterium | reverse complement strand
GACCTCGTGCGCTTTCTGAAGTCGTTCCCGCGTGTGCAATTCCTCACCGCTTCGACAGCGGCCGCGAGATATCGCGACCGCGCGCAGAATCACATCTTCTCGACTCAAGAGGTGGGCGCCATCGCCGCGCAAGTTGACCCGCAAGTGACTTTTCAGACTGGCGAGGCCTTCAATTTGAGCGCCAGCGAGGTCTTCTTTGTTCTGAACAAGTACCTTGAGGGGATAGTCCGCCGGCAGTCGGGTGAGCCGCTGCTGCTGGAGAGTACTCCTTACGGTCCCGCCATCGCCGCGCCCCCGCTCACAGCCAAATTGATTGCTCCCTGGGCCGACGTGGGCAAAGCGGTGCTCAGCGTTCAGGCTGAAATGGATAAATCCGGGCGAATCCCCAATTCCATTTTGCTGGGCAGCCAAAGCGTTCCGCCCGAAAGTTATCTTGCAGGAATCGCCCAGGCCATTCAGAATCTGATGCAGAATGCCGCATTGCCCGATTCCGTCACCTTTCCTCCGGCGCGTCTTGCCGCGGCCGATTACGTCGCCGACGACTCACCGGAAATATGGGATTGGGTCATCTTCCCGCGCGGATTCCACGCGCCCAAACTGATATCACTCGCCAAGCTGCAAGCGTGGACTTTGAAGCCGGCCAAATAGCCACGGACCGCGCGCGCCGATTGAAATTCCTCGTTGAACATTTTGCCATCCCTGGGCTTTTAAGCCTGTACAATCCCGATGCAGTTCATTTCCTGCCGAGACGGATCGCCATCCATCATAAGAACTTATATGCCGCCTAAGAAATTTTTTTGGTGGGCATGATCAGTTACAATAATTGGGAGAGATTACTGTAATTTATTGGATTCGGGAAAGCCCTCTTCCCTGAAAATTTTCTGCCCCCTTTGATTTCAACGGCTTATAAGTTGTAAAAAATGTCAAGTTTGGCCGCGAATTTGCACGCTACTGTTAATGTAGTCAAGACCTGCTCTGTATCTCAAAAAAACTGTACACGTTTCCCAAGGTCTAAATCGGGCTTAGAGGCAAGACTGAATCGAGCCTTAGGGAAGTCGCCTATTTCATTGGGGGGCATAAAGCGGACTAAATGTCCGTTGCAGGTGCTTTTGTCCCTACTCGCAATGATGCTCCATGGTTGAGCACAGGTTTGGCGGCCAATCCGATTGAATCCAATCTGCCTTCGAGTGAGACAGTCCATCACCCGATGAAAAGCAGATTGTTGCCGATGACGGGCAAGTTCTAATACCGAAAAAATCGAGTGGAGGTGCACTATGAAAAGACTCTGTGCATGCTGGGTATTGGGAATGCTGTTGTGTGCGGCGATTCTTACGCCCCGGCTGGTCTGGGCGCAGGCTGCGACCACCGGTACAGTAATCGGGCAGGTTACGGACCAAAGTGCAGCCTCAGTGCCGGGCGCCACGGTGGTTCTGACCGATCTCAGCACCAAGGCCGCGTACGGAGAGATCACAAACCGTGACGGGCGGTTTGTCTTCTCCGAAGTCAAGCCCGGTGTTTACGATGTGACGGTGACAGCCAAGGGCTTTCGCAAGCTGACGGTCGCATCGCAGGATGTCGTTGTCGGCCAGTCGGTTAGCCTAAGCTTGACCTTGGAGGTCGGCGCCACGACCCAGTCGGTGGAGGTCACGGCCGTGGCTGGCGCGGAACTGCAAACCCTTAATTCCACCGTGGGCACGACGCTGGGCGGCAACACAATTCTAAGCCTCCCGAACCAGAATCGCGACGCCACCACCCTTCTGCTCTACCAGCCCATGGTCGCTCCGACATTTGGGGGCGTGCAGAGCAACGAGACGGGCGGGCAGGTGGCGGGCGCTATCAGCGACCAGACCACCTTCACTCTGGACGGCGGCAACGCCACCGACGACATGGCGGGGGATAATAACTACATCGCGAGCGCCCGCGGATATGTCGGCCCGCAGGCTGCCATCCCCACTCCCGTCGAGAGCATTGAGGAGTTCAAGGTAGCCACCAACAATCAGACCGCAGACTTCAGCACCTCGTCGGGCGGGCAGGTCATGCTGGTCACCAAGCGCGGCACCAACACCTGGCACGGTTCCGTCTATGACTACTTCCAGGCGAATTGGCTGAATGCCGCCGGGTGGAATACGGATTCGACCTACGGCGAGACGGTGCATCCCGTCAAGCAACACCAAAACCGCTTCGGCGGCGCCATCGGCGGACCTGTAATCCCCTCGCATTGGGGCGGCAAAACCTATTTCTACGGCAACTATGAGGGCCGGCGATTTCCTGCCTACGTCAATGCGCGTTACGAGAAACTTGTGCCCAGCGCGCTGCTGCGCGAGGGAGTGATCCAAGAGCCCAACAGCGCCGGCACATGGATGCAATATCCTCTGGAGACCTCGACGCTATGCGGGAGCGGCGCCGATCTGCCCTGTGACCCGCGTGCGGGGGTGTTCGGCACGGCGCCACTCAACCCCACCATCCAGAAGTTGTGGAGCCAATACATGCCGATGCCAAACGATTGTCCGGGTGACGGCGACCACTATAATACCTGCGGTTACTTCGCCCCCCTCACGCTGCCCGGGCGCGATGATTTCGTGGTCGGACGCCTGGACCACGACTTTGGCTCGAAGTGGCGCGCCTACGGCACCTATCGATGGTACAGTTTGAAAGACCCCACCACCAACCAGGTGGACATCGGCGGCTTGTTGCCGGGCGATACTTTGGGCGTCCCGGCTTCGCAATCCTCGAACCCCGATAATCCTCGTTATTCGACCGTCGGATTGGCCGCAACCATCACCCCGTCGATCACCAACGAATTCCATGTGAGTATGCTGCGCAACGATTGGAACTATGTCCGCGCAGGCGTGCCGGTCGGACAGCTTGGCTTCGCCGCCGGCCTGGAAGTGGGCGGCGAAACGACGACCCCGCTGGCGCCCATGAACTTTGACACTCAAGACGCGCGCAACCGCCTTTGGGACGGCCAGGATTGGACCTGGTCGGATAGCGTGAACTGGGTGAGGGGCACCCATTTCGTTCAAATGGGCGGCCAATACATGCACTTCTACGATATCCATGAACGCGACGATGAGGTGACCGCCGCGCTCACCCAATTGGTCTACCAGATTGGAAATGCCAACAGCGATCTTTTATGGAACACCAATCTTTATCCCCAACTGTGCGGCACCGGCTCCACCTCATCCACCGTGTGCATGGCGAGTTCCTCCGAAAGCAGCTATGAAAATTTTGCGGCCGAGCTGATGGGGATTGTGAACCAGGATGAGCAGGTGTTCGTGCGGGGCGGAACCAACTTTGCCCTGACCGGCGCCAGTTATCTTGAGGACCACTCCACCATTGACGCCTACAATCTTTACTTCACCGACTCCTGGAAGCTTCGGCCGAACCTGACGGTAAACTACGGCGTGGAGTGGGGCGTGACCATGCCTCCCTACGAGAAAAACGGCATTCAGGACATTCTCACCGATTCCCAGGGGAACGCTTTAAGCTTCAACGGCTTGGTTGCCGGCGAGGAGGCTGCGGCGCTCAAAGGGCTGGTCTCCAACCCGGTTTTGGGTGATACGCCGATTCTGGCCATGGGCAACCACGAGAAGTATCCTTATGCCCCCTGGTACGGCGGCTTCAGCCCCCGCGTATCGCTGGCCTACAGCCCTAAGGGAAGCCGGCTTGAGATCCTGAATAAAATCCTCGGGGATAAAAAGACTGTCTTCCGGGGCGGCTACGGGCGCATCTTCGACCGCCTTAACTCTGTGAACCTCGTCTTGACGCCCTTGTTGGGATACGGTTTTGGCCAGCCGGTGCGGGGCATCGGGGCGAACATGAACGATACTATATCCGGCGTCACCGATTCCGTCACCATTGCCAACGCTTTCCGCATCGGGACAGACGGAGGCGGGGGCGCCGCGCCCTTCCCGGTAATTACCCAAACCTTGCCCGTGCCGGCGGAGCCGGGCGTCAACTCTCCCGGGGCTACCAGCATCACTTCCCTCGATTCCAACATGCGGCCAGGCGTCGATGACCAGGTGGACTTTACGATTCAGCGTGAATTGCCCGGGGGGGTGCTTGTGGAAGCCGGCTGGAATGGCCGCTGGGCCAACCACATCCCTCTGGACGAGGATACCGACGCCGTGCCGGTGATGTTGACCCTCGGTGGACAGACTTTTTCCAGCGCCTATTACAACATCTTCCTGGCCGATCAGGCAGGCGCCACCACCGTCGCCGCGCAGCCTTGGTTTGAAACGGCTTTGGGCGGCCCCACCAGCGCCTTCTGCACCGGCTACGCAAATTGCAGTACCGCCTTCATGGCGCGAGAAGGCCACAAGGGAACACTCAACATCACGAAATACAATCCCTATCAGGCGTTTTCCGACCTCGATACCAACGCTTACCATCTGGGCGCCAACGCCAGCCTGTGGAATTGGGGCAATTGCGTCGGCTGCCAGATTCTGCCCAGCAGCCTCGGGCACTACGGGTACAACAACAACCAGGGC
>JASIKV010000148.1 GCA_030049455.1 Terriglobia bacterium | reverse complement strand
CGTGGAACTCTATCGCCGCAAACGCGCGAGCCGCGAGCAGATTGACAAGCTTCTTAGCCTCGCGGCGCTTCCGCAGGCCTGGAAGGATTGGCTAACAGGAAAGTCGGCGATTCAGACTGAGGATCAGGACGCGGATTGAATCGGCCTAACAAGCAGGCGCTCAGCGCGGGCCAGACTTCGCGGTCGATGGTCAAAGGTGAAGAAGACGCCGGGCCTGAGAACTTTCTAAGTTACGATGTCTTCCCCACCATCCACGCGAATGGTATTTCCGGTCAACCAGTGGGTCTTATCGCTCATGAGAGCGGCAATCGCCTCAGCAACATCTTCAGGCGTGGTCAGCCGCCCGCCGGGATTGCGCATCTTGGCGAACTCGGCGAGCTTTTCGATGCCGGGAATCTTGCTGGAACCGGGCGTAACCGTGACTCCGGCCTGAATGGCGTTCGCGGTGATTCCCGCCGGCATCAACTCGTAGGCAAGCTGGCGAATGTGAGATTCCATCACCGCCTTGGCAGCCGACACCGCGCCGTAATTGGGAATCACGCTGTGCCCGCCCGCGCTGGTCATGGCGTAAATCCGGCTGCCTTTGCCGAGCATGCCTCGGCGGAAAAGGTCCTGAACCCAATAGACCAGGTTGTTGCCCATCACGTCCACAGTCATATCCATCTGCTGCTGGGTCAATTCGTCGTCCGCGGATTGAGACAGGTAGGGCTTCAGCGAGCCGAACGCCACGGAATGCAGGAAGGCTTTGACGAAGTGCGCTCCGCCCGATTTCTTCCAGTGCTCCTGCATCTGGTTCAGAGCCTCCGTCCGCTTGGCGGCATCGGCGGCATTGATATTGAAGAAGACCGCGTCGCGGCCGGTTTCGCGAATGCCCGCGATGACCTTTTCGACCTGAGGCATGTTGGAGCGGCGGTCAAAATGCACGCCGAAGATGCTGAGCCCTGAACGCGCCAGCTCCAGGCTAACCGCGGCGCCGAAGCCGCTTGACGAGCCGATAATCAAACCCCACGGTGTGGGGCCATTGGTTTCCGCCATAATCCGATTGTCTCCGCTTAGTGGTTTTGACCTGCGCCGGCCTTGGAATCCTGCTCGACCTGCGCGATGAGGCCGGGGACCATATCACGCAGAGCCTGGGCGCACGAGACGTTCAGCGCGCTTGCAACGCCCTCAACGCCGTGCCCGGATAGAGGATTTTCAATCTGCTGTCTTCCTGACCAAACCGCCTTGCGATCGCTCATTCGCACCAGCGACAGCCCCATGGCCAGACGAACCTTCACCCCTCCTTCGGAATCAACTTCCTCAAAACTCGTCACGTCCCCGCCCAGAGTGTAGTCCACGTGATCGCGGGAGGGAAGCATCTTCACCTGGGAAAACACGCCGCTCGATTCCAGCCAGCGCGCGGTGAATTCCGTCACCATGGAGGGCGGAGTCGACGCCCAGCGCTGATATTCATAAAAGTTCATCTGCGTTTGCGAGACGTAGTAAGCAATGCGGTCGTCACGCAGGATTTCGGGGGCGCGAAAGTGCTCCACGCCCAAAACGAAATCCGTTTTGGGGTCCGAGGGGACCGGAACGGGCGGCGTCTGGAGATTGTAGAAAGACGTCTTCGGAACGCTTCCGCACGCCGCGGCGAATAAGGCCGCCAACAGTGCGGCATGCGAACACACGCGGGCCGGAAAGCTACGCTTCCAGGCGTTCGATAACGATTCGACGATTGTCACTTTCCTGGTGCTCCATTCGAACTTTGAAGCAAGTCTGGGGGACATTATCCCCAAGCTTTTCTCCCCATTCAACAAGAACCGTGGCGGGCTGGCTGGAAAGATCGTCCAGTCCCAGCGTGGCGAGGTCGCGCGCGCCTTCGATTCGGTAGAGGTCGACGTGAAAAACCTGTCCGTTCGGCCCGTATTCGTGTACAAGCGTGAAAGTGGGACTGGTAACGTCTTCCTCACGGGCCGCACCCAGACCCGCCACGATGCCCTTGGTGATGGTCGTTTTACCGGCGCCCAGATCGCCTTCCAGCAACACCAGGCAAGGCGGCCGGAAGTACGCAGCAACTTCCCGCCCGAAAAGCACGGTTTCCTCTGGCGAATGCGTTACGCGCTCGACGAGTGTTACGGCTTTCAAGCCCATCACTTCCCTGCCGGACTCCCCGCAGCCCATGGATGGCTGGCGATCGGCGGCCCAAGGCAAAGCCGCTCCTTCTTGCGCTGCATCGACGACCGGCAAGAGTCAATCTCCCTGATCCAACAGTTTGTAGGCTTGCGGGATCTTATCCAGCAGATCCCCTGCCAACAGAGAAGGCTGGCCCAATTCCCGGGCGGCGAGGTCGCCCGCCAGACCGTGCAAGTATACCGCAGCCGCAGCGACTTCGCTCGCGGGATGCGAGGGGAATTGCGCCAGCAGACCCGCGGTCAGTCCGGTCAGCACGTCGCCTGTCCCTCCCGTGGCCATGCCGGGATTGCCGGTGGGATTGGCTTCCACCTTTCCGTCCGGCGAAGCGATCAGGGTGCGATATCCCTTGAGCACCAGCGTCACGCCAAAGTGATGCGCGAACTCGCGTGCCACAGCAACGCGCTGACTCTGAATCGCCGCCGTGGTCTTGCCGGTCAAACGGGCCATCTCGCCCGGGTGCGGGGTAAATACAGTCGCCCCGGGGGCGCGCACGTCCTGGCGGAAGAATTCCATGTGACCCGCGAAGGCGTTCAAGCCATCGGCGTCAAGGACGATGGGGACAGGGTACGTGTTCACCACGGCGCGCACCAGTTCGGCGGTTTCAGGATGCGAACCGATCCCGGGCCCCACGGCCAGCACGGTCTTTCCGCCCATGAGTTTATCCAACCGCTGGTCGTCAATGGAGCGGAAGGAAATCGCTCCCTCTTCGGTTTCAGCCAGCCCCTCGGTCATATACTCCATGCCCAAACTTGCAATGATGGGCAGGGCGCTCCTGGAAGTAGCAACCGTCACCAGTCCCGCGCCGGCGCGCAATGCGGCCTTTGCAGCCAGTGCCGCCGCGCCGGTCTTTCCAATCGACCCGGCGAGAATCAGCACGTGGCCGAAATTCCCTTTGTTGGACGCCGCGGGCCGGGGCTTCTTCACCCAGGCGAAGTCCTTCTTCTCCGGGAAATTCAAATTCAGTGTGGCGTCGTTTTCCAGCGCCTCAGCAGGGGTTCCAATTTGCTTTACGATCCACTCGCCGACCTGCTCGCAAGCGGGAGGGAAGACGTGAGCAATTTTGGGCGCGGTGAATGTGACCGAGTAATCCGCGCGCATGTGTTCACCGATCAAATCGCCGGAATCCGCCGACATGCCGGAGGGCAAATCCACGGCCACAACTTTGGCGGTGGGGAAATTGGCGTTGATGTCGCGAACGACTCCCAGCAGAAAACCTTCCATGGGCTTGGAGAGACCGGTGCCCAGCAGCGCATCGACAAAGATCGTGGCTTTCTCGAGCGAAGGGGCGGCGGCCTGCCACGTCACGGGGCCTGCGACGATATCCGGCGGACCGGAAGGAACAAGCTGCGCGTAAACTGCCGCCGCATCTCCGCGAAAATCCGTGGGCGCCGTAAAGAGCAGAACGCGCGGGCGCAAACCCTGCTCGCGAAGCAGGCGCGCCACCATCATTCCATCGCCGCCGTTGTTTCCCTTGCCGCAGAGGATCACGATGCGCTCCTTGTCGAGCGGTGCGAATCGTGCGTTGAGGAACTCCACCACACCGCGCCCGGCGTTCTCCATCAGCGTCAGCGTGGGAATGCCGTAGCGCTCCGTGGTCAAGAGGTCGATCCGTTTCATTTCCGCGGAATTGAGTATCTTCATCGGTATGAGGATTGCATTGAGTCATGGAAGGGCGGAGCTTCAGCCCCGCCGTTCCGGGGATCCTGGTCAAGAGGGCCTTAAGGCCCTGATGTAATGCCGCTTCAGGGGCTGAAGCCCCCCAAGCCTGGCCCGTTCAAAACGGCAGGGCTAAAGCCCTGCCCTTCCCTACCAACACCTGACCTCTGCTTAGAGCATCCATCCGCCGCTCACGTTCAAAACCTGGCCGGTGATGAATGCGGCTTCTTCGGATGCGAAAAATTTGACGGCTTCGCCTACATCCCGCCCTGTGGCGGGCCGGCCTACGGGAAAGCGCACGTCGGTCAGGCGCTGAGCTTCCTCAAGAGACAACTCTTTCTCGTCGATGATGGGCGGGTTCACAACGTTGGCGGTGATTCCATTGCCCGCCTCTTCCAGCGCCACGGAGCGCGTAAACGCCACGATGGCCGCTTTGGCGGCGGAATATGCGGAGATTTTGGCCTGCCCGAAGGCGCGCTCCGCGCCCACTGCGCCCAGGTTGATGATCCGCCCCCAATGCTGCTTGCGCATAACCGGAATCGCGCACTTGGTGGTGTAGAAAACGCTGAACAGGTTCGACCGGATGATGGAGCTCCACGCGTCCACCGTGGATTCCACCACGGGCTTCCATTCGAAGTCGCCGACGTTGTTCACCAATACGTCCAGCCGGCCGAACTG
>JASIKV010000147.1 GCA_030049455.1 Terriglobia bacterium | reverse complement strand
GATTCTCGCGGCGTTTGTCGAGGTCCGGGTCAAGCATATTGCGCCACGCGCCCACTTCCGCCAGAACCACGTCGCGAGCCGCAAATTCCTTGATCATGGCCTTGATTCTGTCCGCGTCATTCACCTTCACTGGAGGCGCATAAGCGGCGCGATACCCCAGGCGGCGATGCTCCGCCGCCAGCTCGCCAGGGTCGTCGGATTTCAGAAAGATCGGCCCGCCTAGGCGCAATGCGCGGACATTTGGCGTCGCAGCCCTTTTAGAAACGGTCTCACTCGCACCAGCCAACGTTGCAAGCGTTGCTGATTTTTCGAGAAAATCTCGCCGGGAAATTGAGTGACTCATATTGACCATTTAGGAATTCCTCTTCGGTAAATCCAGCATCTTTTAGAGTCGCAGGAATGGGTCCCGGGGACGATCGCCGCGATGCAGGGCGGGGATGAGCATCCGACGACTGGGAGCAACTCAATCGCTGCTCTGATCGCTTCCACCGTCACAGGCAAAACTTAAACTCGCTTCAGGGCGGATCCAATCCGAATGCTCAGGCCGGCGCGCGATCTTCAGCCCGGCGCTGGAAGATTTCGATATAGCAATTCACCAGCGAAACCGCCGCGGGCGTAATGCCCGGAATGCGCGAAGCCTGGCCCAGGGTGAGCGGGCGCACACGGGTAAGCTTCTCCACCACTTCCCGCGACAGACCGGAGACCTTTCCGTACTCAAACCATTCGGGAATGTGGCGCGACTCGGCGCGCTTCATGCGCTCCATCTGGCGTTCCTGCTGTTGCAAATAGCCTTCATACTTGAAGTCGGTCTCCACGCGGCGAGCTTCCTCGCGTGAAAGCACATTCGGAATGCCATTGGATGCTTCCAATCCCTCGCCAAGCCATTCCATTAAGTCATCGATGCTCAGCTCCGACCGCTTGAGCAACTGGGCGCCGGTCAGGGGAGAAGGCGCGGTCAGGTGACCGTTTTCCATCAGCCCCAGCTTGCCATAAATCTCCTGTCCCGCCCGCGTGCGCGGGTCAAGGCGAGTTTCCAGCAGAAATTTCGTGGCTGCGCTGATGCGCAACTTCTTTTCGACGAACGCTTCGTAGTCCTTTTGTTTGATGGTCCCCACCTGAAATCCCAGTGGAGTCAGGCGCTCATCGGCGTTGTCGATCCTCAGGTGCAGTCGAAATTCCGCGCGCGAAGTGAACATGCGGTAGGGCTCATCCACTCCTTTGCTCACCAGGTCGTCAATCAGGATTCCGGCGTATCCCTGCGTGCGGTCAATCGTGACGGGCGGCTTGCCCTGCACGCGCAGGCCAGCATTAATTCCGGCCATGATCCCCTGGCAGCCTGCTTCTTCATACCCTGTCGTCCCGTTAATCTGTCCGGCAAGATACAACCCTGGGATCCTTTTCGTCTCGAGCCACGGTCGAAGCTCTGTCGGTTGGACCATGTCATACTCAATGGCGTAACCGGGACGAATCATGTCTGCGTTCTCGAGGCCGGGAATCGACTTCACCATGGCCATCTGCACATCAATAGGCATGGAGGTGGACATGCCGTTGACATAGATCTCATTCGTGTCCAGCCCCTCGGGCTCCAGAAAAATCTGGTGCTGCGGTTTGTCCGGGAACTTTACGATCTTATCCTCAATCGAGGGGCAATAGCGCGGCCCGATGCCCTTGATCTGGCCTGAATAAAGGGGAGCTCGGTGCACGTTCTCGCGAATTAAGCTGTGCGTCTGTGCGTTCGTATAAGTAATCCAGCAGACCGTCTGCGGCTGGGTGATGGCGCGCGTGCGAAAGCTGAAGGGAGTCGGAATCGGGTCGCCCGCCTGCACCTGAAATCTCGAAAAATCGATGGTGCGCGCATCCAGTCGAGGCGGTGTGCCGGTTTTGAGGCGGCCCACTTCAAATCCCATGCGGCGCAACGCTTCACCCAGGAGCAGCGAGGGCGGCTCACCGCTGCGTCCGGCGGGATATTGGTTCTCGCCGCAGTGGATGAGGCCATTCAGAAAAGTTCCGGTGGTGACGATCACGGCGCCGGCTTCCACGGTACGCCCGTCGAGCAGGCGTACTCCGCGCGCGCATTGTGTCGGCCCCGATTCTGATGGGGCGGCGGGCAGGGTGGTCCGGTCCAGCACCAGGTCCACCACTTCCGCCTGCTTGATGCGCAGGTTGGGTTCCGATTCCAGCACCTGGCGCATCTTCACGCGATAGAGCTTCTTATCCGCCTGCGCGCGCGGAGACCACACCGCTGGGCCGCGGCTGGTATTGAGCAGGCGGAATTGGATTCCGACCGCGTCAATCACCTCGCCCATCACGCCGCCCAGCGCGTCGATTTCCCGCACCAGGTGCCCCTTGGCAATTCCTCCCACGGCAGGATTGCAGCTCATCTGGGCAATCAGGTCCAGATTGATGGTGTAGAGCGCAGTCCTCAGCCCCATGCGCGCCGCTGCCGTCGCCGCCTCGCACCCGGCATGCCCCGCGCCCACCACCACCACATCGTATTTTTCGGAAAAGCTTGTGTTCACTTGCAGTCGAGCGCCCTCGGGCTGACAACTCATTTTACCAAGTGGCCCCTCCGGTGACCAGCATCGTGTGGTTTGGTGTTTAGAGTCACTGACAAAGCCAAAACCCGCTCACCTAGATTTCAGGCTCCGTAGCAGCCATTGACCAAAAATTCACATCATACGGATTGACAAACTCAGTCGATTACGAATAGTGTACGCCATCCTATGAAGCTGCTTGTTCTTGGTTCCGGCGGTCGCGAACATGCTCTGGCGTGGAAGCTGCACGAAAGCCAGAAGATGGATGAGTTATATTGCGCTCCGGGGAACGCCGGCATCGCGCAGGAAGCCGAATGCCGGGCAGTTGACCTCACCGACACCAAGGGCATCGTGGAACTGGCAAAAAACCTGCGTGCGGACCTTACGATTGCCGGCCCGGAAGCTCCGCTGGTAGCCGGCGTGGTGGATGAGTTTGAAAGGGAAGGCTTGGGAATCATCGGGCCGAGCAAGGCCGCAGCGCGCCTGGAGGGAAGCAAGATTTTTGCCAAGGAATTCATGCGCCGGCACAACATTCCCACGGCGCGGTTCGAGGTGGCGGAGAGTTACGAGAATGCCCTGAAGGCCTTGTCGCGGTTTTCGCTTCCTGTCGTCATCAAGGCCGACGGACTGGCCGCCGGAAAGGGCGTAAGAATCGCCAGCGATCACACCGAGGCTGCGCAAGCGCTGGATGACTTTATGCTGCAAAAGACCCTGGGCGACGCGGGGGAGCGCGTGGTGATCGAGGAATGCCTGAGCGGTGAGGAGACTTCCTTCATCATCCTTACCGATGGACGCGGAATTCTGCCGCTGGTTCCGACCCAGGACCACAAGGCGCTGCTGGACGGTGACCAGGGTCCCAATACGGGAGGCATGGGCGCCTACAGCGACGATTCCCTGCTCAGCGAGTTGCAGCACGATGAGATTATTCGTTCCATCGTTGCGCCCACGCTGGCGGGAATGGAGATGGAAGGGGCGCGCTACCGCGGGTTCCTCTATTTCGGGCTAATGATGACGGTCGCCGGCCCCATGATGCTGGAATATAATGTCCGCTTGGGCGACCCGGAGGCACAACCCATCCTGATGCGGCTGCGCTCCGACCTGGGCGATCTGCTCATGGCGATGCGCGAGGGCAACCTTGCCACCGTTGATGTCCATTGGAGCCCCAACCCCGCCGTTTGCGTTGTGCTGGCGTCAAAAGGCTACCCGGGCAAACCCGAAATTGACAAGCCCATTACCGGGTACGAAGCCGTGGAAACGCTGGGAGGCGTCAAAATCTTTCATGCCGGAACGAAGTTGCAGGATCATCTTTTGCTGACATCGGGAGGCCGCGTGATGGGTGTTACTGCTACCGCCCAGGATCTGCCTTCCGCGATTCAGCGCGCCTACGCAGGGGTCAGTAAGCTGCAATTCGAAGGGATGCAGTATCGAAGGGATATTGGAGCCAAGGCGCAGGCGCGAGCGCCGAATACAGTTATGTCCAGGCAGACCCGCTCGCCGCGCGGCGCACGCCAATTACCCGGCAAATGACGCCGGGATGAGTGGAGAAGGAATTTCAAGGGAGGAAACCCGAAATGCCGGAGAAGCCACTGGTCGGAATCGTCATGGGCAGCGACAC
>JASIKV010000146.1 GCA_030049455.1 Terriglobia bacterium | reverse complement strand
CAGAAGCGGAAGAATCTGCTCAACAATCTGGGTGGCAAATTTTCCCGAAATCGAGTGATCGAGGCGCTGAAGAACCACGGCCAGCCGGGCAATTCGCGCGCCGAGGAGCTTTCACTCGACGGCCTTGCGGCGGTTTTTGATTTCCTGTGGGGAAGCGATTAGTGCCCGGGCGAAGAGGATCCGAAAAGTCCGCCGGTATATTTCTGATACAGCGCCTTGATTTGCGGATTGGTGGGGTCGAGCTGGTAGGCCGCGTAGATTTCCTTTACCGCCTCACTAAAATTGTGTTCTTCCAGAAGCACGGAGCCGAGATTCGCGTGCGCCATGGCGAACTTGGGGTCGATGCGCACGGCCTCCCGGTATTCCGCCTCAGAATCCTGAAGATTCCCCTGCCGGTAGAGCCACACGCCAAGCTGATTGTGCGAATACTGATTTGAGGGGTCCTGCTGAACCGCCACGCGCGTTTCGCTCACGGCTCCGGCCAGGTCGCCGCTGGTCCCCAGCGCAATTCCCAGCTCAAAGTGAGCAAAAGTGAATTTCGGGTCCAGGCGAATCGTCGCGCGGTATTCCTCAATGGCTTCAGGGTTTTTCTTCTGGAGCGTGAAGATCAGCCCCTTCACAAAATGCGGCTGGGGATTTTGGGGGTTGATGCGCAGAGCGCTTTCCACCTGCTCATTGCTGCCGGCCAAATCGCCCTTGTTGGCCAGAGCCAGGCCCAGGTTGGAGTGCGCAACGACGGAATCGGGCTGCAAGCGCAGCGCCTGGCGATATTCAAAGATGCCGCCGTCCCAGTCGCCCTTGGCGGCCAGGGCGTTGGCGTAGTCATTATGCGGAAACCAGGTGTAGGGATCCAGGTCGATGGCCTGGCGAAACTCGGCGATGGCTCCGTCCGGGTCTTTCTTCTCAAGCAGCAGAATCTGCGCGCTCGCGTAGTGGCCCATAGCGGTGTCCGGAGCCATTTCCGCCGTTTGGTGGAGTTCCTTGAGCGCGTCCTCCAAATCGTGCGTGTTGTAATACGAAGCGGCCAGAATATTCCGCGCCTGAAGGTCGTGATCATTCAATTGGAGCGCTTGGCGCAGTTCCGCAATGGCATTGGTGGGCTGTCCGCGCAGGGCGAGCGCCAATCCCAGCGCCGCGTGCGCTTCCTCAGATTTCGGGTCGGTGTAAATCGCCTGGCGATACTGCTCGAGGGCGTCATCCCATTTTTCCTGTTTGCTGAGGGCGCGCCCCAGGCCCACGTGCAGGGCGCCGTTCTGGGGTTGAATGGCCAGCGCGGCACGGTATTCCTTCTCCGCCTCCGCATAGGACTCCATCTTTTCGAGCTCCAGAGCGCGCGACAGATGATCCTGGTAGCTCGTGTCGCCGGTCGCCGGGCTGGCCGGAGCGGGCGGCGCGCCGGTTCCGTGCGCGGCCTTCAGCGCTCCGATCAAGTCGTCCTTGCCGCCCGCTGCGCGGACCTTCTTCAAATAATCTTCCTGCGGGTCGAAATCCACTCCATTTTGTTTGACAAGGTCCGCGACGCTCTGGCTGGGCACGTAGTTGTTCAGCAGGTAAAGAACGTCATCGCGAGTCACCGGCTTGTTGGAAGGGCGAGCGAACGCCAGGCCGCACGCCGTTGCAGCCAGAAAAAAGATGATCGCCCATCGAGCTCTCATCATGAATTCCTCCCGGTGCCTGGTCGCCTTTGTTCAGAGAATACGATGGATGGAACGCTAAAACAAGTCCATCGACACTTCGGGCGAAACGCAGGGGTCAGTTTGAGTTTCCACAGCAGGCCGTGCAGGTGGTAGTATGGGCGCCGGTTCAGAATCATCGACCCCGCGCCCGCAGCAACCCATTGAGCCTTTGAGAGGCAATAGCCGGCGACACGATCCCTTGCACCTGCGCAGGCGAATAGCATTTTGGCGCGCCCCGAAAGGAAGGTTTGCAGATGAAGCGGTTTGCACGAATTACCGGCCTCGTGCTGCTGGGAATCTTATTGTTGGCGGCCGTGGGAATCTCACTGACAATCGGCTGGCGGCCGTTTTTCGGACCAAGAGCGCGACCATTGACGGACCGCCGGTTCGAGCCCACTCCACAGCGCATGGCACGAGGCCAGTATCTGGTGGAAAACCTCGGCTGCTTCGACTGCCACGGCGAGCACGACTGGAAAAAGCACGACGCTCCGCTGCTGGATGGCACGAAGGGTGCAGGCCCCGCCGTATTCCCCCTGGTTGGACTCCCGGGAAAAGTAGTTCCTCCCAACATTACTCCGGACCGCGAAACCGGGGTCGGCAATTGGACTGATGATGAATTGGCGCGCGCCATCCGCGAGGGTGTCGACCGCGAGGGGCGCGCGCTGTTCCCCTTAATGCCCTACGAGCACTTTCGCGTCATCTGCGATGAGGATTTGGCTGCGATTATCGTCTACCTCCGCTCCATCCCGCCCGTACACAAGGTTTTGCCCCCGACGGAAATCGTCTTTCCCGTGAAATACCTGATGCGGAACGCTCCCCAGCCGATCACGGCGCCGGTTCCTGCCCCCGACTTTTCGAATCCGGTGGAGCGCGGGAAATACCTTGCGGCCATCGGCGGATGCTCCGATTGCCACACGCCGCAGAAAAAGGGCGAGGATCTTCCGGGCCTGGAGTTCGCGGGCGGCGCCATCCTGGAAGGCCCGTGGGGGAAGGTGGCAAGCGCCAATATCACACCCGACCCATCCGGGATTTCCTACTACGACGAAGCGATGTTCATTCAAACCATGCGCACCGGCTACGTGAAAGCGCGGGAAATTAACCAAATCATGGGCTGGTGGCACTACAGAAATCTGACGGATGAGGATTTGAAGGCGATGTTCGCCTATCTGCGCACGCTCAAGCCTGTCAAACATCGCGTGGATAACACCGAAAA
>JASIKV010000145.1 GCA_030049455.1 Terriglobia bacterium | reverse complement strand
AGGTAAAGCAATTGCACGCTTAGTTCCTGCCCTTTGCTGTTTGCCTTGATGAGAACTTTGCCTGTCACCACGCCCGTGCCACCGTAAAAGCTGACCTTTGCGTCTTCCGGGGTAATCGAGTGGTAGCGGATTTCTCCCTTCCGAATCGATTCGATGAATTCCGCTTTGCTCTGACGCCAGGCAGTGGCGTGGGTGTACACAAGGTCATTCGAGAGAAGTTTTTCCAGCGCCGCGACATCCATTTTCTCCATGGCCCGGAATCTTAGCGCCTCGAGGTTGCGGATTTCGGTCTCATCGTTTCCCGGGTCGCCGGGTTTCGAGCGAGCCAGGGAAGCAATCGTGATCGCGACCAGTGCGGTCGAGACCACCAGAAAAACCGGTCGGTTCATTGCACACCTCCTTTGCACGGGCTCGCGGCCCGTCATTTCCCCACGCAGAATGTTTTGAAAATAATATCCAGGACGTCGTCAGCGTAAGTCGCGCCGGTTATGGCGTCAAGAGGCCGCAGCGCGTCGTAGAGGTCGAGCAAAAGCATTTCATGGTGCGTGTGCTGCTCGGCAGCCCTTCGAGCTTTGGCAAGGCCTTCCAGTGAAACTTTGATGAGCTGTTGATGCCGAAGATTGGTGATGAACTCGCCCTCCGTTCCGGAATCGCGCGCCGGGGCGGCCAGATCGAGGATTCGCTGCTTGAGTTCGGGGATTCCTTTACCCGTCAGCGCGGAAGTCCGGACGGCCTCCTGCGGCGCCACGCCAATGCACGTGTCGTGTGCGGGCAAGTCCGATTTATTCAGAGCCACCAGCATAGCCCCCAGCGGGCGGAGCTTTTCAAGCAAGCGGTCATCCTCCTCGGCCGGTGGCATCGAAGCGTCTACAACCAGCAGCCGCAGATCCGAGTCGGCGATGGCGGCGTAGGATCGTTCGACGCCGATCCTCTCAACCGCATCGCTGGACTCGCGGATTCCGGCGGTATCCACAAAGCGCAGGGGAATGCCGCCGATGTTGGCGGTTTCTGTCACCAGGTCGCGCGTGGTTCCTGGGATGGGGGTTACGATGGCGCGCTCTTCGTTCAACAGGCGGTTGAAGAGGCTCGATTTGCCCACATTGGGCCGGCCCACGATGGCCAGCGTGAGCCCATCGCGCACGATGCGGCCGTAGTCGTATCCCTGGACGAGCTTTTGAAGGTCGGCGCTGATTCGATCCAATTGCGTGAGAATTTCCTGCCATTCGATGACGGTCACATCATCTTCGGCAAAGTCGATTCCCGCCTCCATCCGTGCGATCAGGTTCAGCAAGGTTTGCTTGTGCGGTTTCAAGTGGCGAGACAGCGAACCTTCCATCTGTTGCGCCGCCACGCGAGCCTGGTAGAGCGTTTGCGATTCGATCAAATCATGGACGGCTTCGGCCTGAGTCAGGTCGATGCGCCCGTTCAGAAATGCGCGCAGGGTGAATTCTCCCGGTTCCGCCGCGCGCGCCCCCTTTTCAAGGCAGCATTCCACCAGATGCCGCAGGATCACCGGAGAACCGTGGCAGGAAATTTCCACAATGTCTTCCGCAGTGTAGGAGTGCGGAGCTTGAAACCAGACGACCACCACCTGGTCGAGCACTCGGTCGGATTCGCCAAGGGTGAATGTGCCGAGCGTCGCTCGCTGAATTTCGAGCGGCAGGTGCGGTAAGCGGATGAGGTCCGTCGCGATCTCCAGGGCGCGCGCACCCGACAGCCGCACGACTCCCAGTCCGCCTCGCCCCGGAGGCGTAGAAATTGCGACGATGGTGTCTTCGCCTGTCATGGAACCGGGTCTAACTACTTGGCTGGGTGGATCACGACTTTTCGCTCGGGCCCCATGCCCGCACTCTCGGTTCGAACCTGGGGTTGATCCTTGAGGGCCAGATGGACGATGCGCCGCTCGCGGGCATTCATGGGATTCAGAGTAAAGGGGTCGCCCGTTTCGATTACGCGTTGGGCTGCCACCTTGGCGATCATGCGCAATTCATCCAGGCGCGTTCGCCGCCAATCCTTGGAATCGAAGGCGATTCTGCGAAATTGCTCCTCTTCAAGCCGAACGGCTTTGAACGCGACATACTGGAGGGCATGCAAAAGGGTGGCATTCTTTTCGAGCAGCAAATCGGCGTCCGGTCCTGAAAAATCCACGACATATTCGGGCGCATCCGGGTCGTCCGTCTGGGAGTCGACTTTTTGAACGGAGAAGGTCAGTTGGAATGGACCGACCTTCATCCAATCCTCCAGCAGCGATTGGAGTGAGGCGACGTATTTATCGATTCCTTGCCCGACCGGGGAATTTTCCATTTCCATTCTTCACCCCTTGGGTTCAGCAGCCTTGCGCGGAACGAGAGGCGCATTGACGGACGGCATGGCGCGGTTGATGAAAATCTGCTGGGCGATTTGCACGACGTTGCTGGCCAGCCAGTAGAGGACGATGCCGCTGGCCAGGCGGAAAAACATGAATGCAAACATCAGGGGCATCAGTTTCATCACCCGCTGCTGGCTTGGGTCAACCGAGGCCATGGGGGTCATCTGCTGGAGCCAGAATTGAATAATGGTCATCAGGATCACCAGCATCGGCACGCAATGCCCCGAAATGCTCAGGCAGTCCGGCGCCGAAAGGTCTTTTACCCACAAGATCCAGGGGGCATGACGGAGCTCAATGGCCACACCCAGCACCGCGTAAAAGGCGTACAGGACAGGAAGCTGAATGAACATGGGCAGGCAACTGCCGAAGGGGCTGATTCCGTATTTTTTGTAAACGTCCATCATCTCTTCCTGCATTTTCTGCCGTCGCGGATCTGTCATCTTGTACTGTTTGTACTTGTCCTGAATGCCCTTCAGGATCGGCTGAACTTTTTGCATCTCCTGCGCCGCGCGAATGCCCTTTAACCTCATTGGGAACATGGCGAGGTTGATGATGATCGTCAGCAGGACGATGGCCCAACCGTAATTGTGCACCCAGTGGTCGTTGATATAGCGCATGCAGATGAACAAGGGCTTGGCAAACAGGCTGAAGAAGCCAAAGTCCACAAGTGCATCGAGCGGAGGGTTGGCCGAGTGCAGCACCCCCAAATCCTTCGGCGCAACAAAGAGCCGGAAATCGAGGGGCTTCGCTCCCGGGTTGCCGACGCGAACTGCCAGGGGCTTGGGCTTGTCCTCTTCTTTACCCGTCCAATCCGGCGGCGTCCAAACCTCTTTTGAAATCTGCGCGGAGGTGTCGGGTGAGTCGAGCAGGAAGACGCCCGCAAAGTAGCGGTCTTCGAGGCCTGCAAAAACCAGAGGGCCGGGAACGTCCTGCTTCAAGTCGTTGGTGCTCGATCCGCCCCCGCCGGAAAAAAGTCGGGAGAAGAAAGAGTGCGAAAGCGTCACCTCGCGCAGCTTCGAGTCATCGAGTGATTCGTAGACTCCCTTTTCGTAAAGGGTTTCCATGGTCGCCGGAACCGATTGGTCGCCGAATCCTCCGGGCCAGACGACTTGCACGGGAAGATTGTGCCGGCCATCCGAGACGCTGATTTCGGTTTTGACAGAGTAACTCTCGCCAAAAGAAAACCGCTTCGTCACCTGAATCTTCCCGTTGCTGTAGGAAAACGCAAGGGTCACGGGAGGGGAAAAAGTGTTGCCGGCAAGCTCCTCCGGTTCCTTGCCGGCGGGAATGGCCTCGCCACGATAGGCCTTGGTCAGGAAAATTGCCTGGTTCACTTCCGAGTTCAGCGCGGGGTTTTCCAAATCGAGGTTCAGGGGAAAACCGAGTGCCGTGCAGGCGTGGGTGTCAATGGTATCGATCTGCTCCCCCTGGGGATAGTCCTTCAGCACCCAACTGCGCACATCCGCGCCCACCGTCGAAAACGTGACGCGATAAAACTTGCTCTCTACTACGATTTCTTCTGACTTCGTGCCTTGCACAACGGGCAATGTCTCGGCGGGCGGTTCCGCGGCAGGGGCGGTCACGGGGGGAGGAATCGCGGCTTTTGATGCGCCTGTCTG
>JASIKV010000008.1 GCA_030049455.1 Terriglobia bacterium | reverse complement strand
GCGTGGCGTCGGGATGGGCATGGCACGACTGGTCGCAGAATTTGTCGGAGGAGGTCGCGTCCGTCCCCGCCTTGCCTGACAACATGACGAGAATTCCGAGAATGATTCCGATGCCGATCAGCGCGCGATTTTTGGTGAATATCCGCATCAAGAATCCTGTAATCATCCTCCGACAAAGCCGGAGGCTTCTTCGAAGTAACCCCTGACCCTATCACCCCTTCTCCCCTCTTCCCTCTCCCCGGGGAGAGGGAAGAGGGAGAGGGGAGTTGGGGTGAGGGGTGCTTTCAGTCCGATGAAGTCCCAGGTGTTGCCGATTCCAGGAACTTTCAAACTCGGGCTGTCACCTCGGCAACGCCGGGGTATCACACAACCTATTTGCCTCTGCTTGCCACCGTGGATTTTACTGCCGCACCCATGCAGCCCGATGGAAAGCCGGGCGAGGCGTAGTGTTTCCACGCGCCGTTTTCCTGCCGCACCCACAGCGCGGAGATGCCCGGGAGCGATTCCACCACGCGCATCCCATCCGCCACGGACATGAGCGAAAGCGCCGTGCAGAGGGCGTCGGCGGACGTGGAGTCGCGCGCCAGCACTGTGGTGCTGCTCTCGCCCTCCAGCGCCCAACCCGTCCGTGGATTGATCACGTGCGAGTAGCGATGGCCGTTGAGCTCAAGAAATTGATGCTCATCTCCGGAAGTGGAGACCGCGGCGGAGCGCAGCAGCAGCGTACAGGAAGGCGCGCCTGCTTCCGCGTCTGCCGTATCCACCCCCACCTTCCAACCCGAGCTTCCGGGTGGCGCCTCGCTCACAATCACTTCCCCGCCCGCCACCACCATGGCGTGATCGATCCCCTGCGACTTCAGCACGGCCAGCATTGCGTCCGCCGCGTAACCCTTGCCGATGGCGCCCAAGTCCAGTTGCATGCCCGCACGCTTCAGAAACACGGTGTGATTCGCCGGGTCGAGCTCAATGTTGCGGTAATCCACCAGCGCCTGAGCTTTCACAATCTCCGCCGGGTTGGGCAAGCGGTTTGTCTTGCGCGCGGCGCGCCACAACTGCACCAGCGGGCCGATGCTCACATCAAAAACACCGCCCGAAAGCTGCGAGGTCCAGAGGGATTTCGCCAGGATGTCGTAAAGATCGGCGCTCACTGGAAACGGCGCACCCGTACCTTCGCGATCGAGGCGCTCCAGCTCACTGTCGGGGCGGTAGTCGCTCATGATCTGTTCGAGCTCTTCAGCGCGGTCGAACGCGGCGCCCGCCGCAAGGGACGCCTGCTGCTTCGAGGGCGCATACATTTCAATACGAAAAATCGTTCCCATGCGGGGAAGCGAATATTCAAACCGCTCAAGGCGCGGGGTCGCGCGGGACCATCCGGAGGGCGCGGCGATTAAAGCAATTGCCAGGATCAGTCGCAAGGTTACTGCGCGAAGGCGTAAGCGTGTGGTCATGCTGCAGAAGGGAGCGCGATAAAGTGTGAAACTCACTCCCGGGCGGATTTGATATCACAGGTCAGACCGCTTTGGCAAAGGCCTTTTCGCCCGCTTCCGGTTCGCCTGCGCCGGTCATTCCCGGGCTGGATTCAGCCATAATTTAATCTACTGACTCAAATTGCGTTTCTTCATCGCCTCTGCCAATGCAGTTTCGCCCTGTGTTTATGCGGGTATGCGCATTGTGATATCAAATGTCAAATTTCTGAACCTCCACCGTGCTTCGGCCTCCGTGCCGTAACTTTCGCGCCGCCAGGGCGTCTAATGGAGCAACAAACCAGAAACCAATCGGGGGCAAACAGGCTGCCGTGGCGCGCGGCGGCCCTGGGGGCGCCATTTGGGGGCAATAGCGCGGAGCTTTGCGCTCCTCGTCTTCATTTTCCAAATGCATATTTTGGAGCCCTCTCATGGCCAATTGGCGCGAAAAAAATGTTTTGGTTATTGCAGATCTCGATCTCCGGGTTCCGGGGAACCCGCGTAATCAATTCCCACGGCGACACGGCGCGGGAATTCGGAACATAAACCCCGCCGCTCGCGCCTGCCTGCTGGGAATCGCGCTCCTGGGAACCGGTCTTCCCGCACTGGCGAGCGAAGACCCGGTGAAGGATGAAAAGCCGAGCCTTCCGCTCACGCTTCGCGTGTACGATTACGAGGGCCTGCGGCCCTTGGTGTTGCAGCGCGCCATCGAGCACGTCAATTTCATTTTGGCGAGCTCGCGCGTTTCGGTTACACCCATCTATTGCACCCGCAACACGCGCCTGGCGGTCTGCAGCCATCCTCCGGATGCCTTGAACATCAACTTGCGCATCGTTCCAACGGCAATCCCCGATGTCAGCGAGCATACCCTCGGATACGCTTTGGGCTTTATGCTCACCGTGAACTATCGACGCCTCGAGCGGGTGAGCGAGCAATTGGACATTCCTGCCGACCGAATGCTGGCATGCGTGGTGGCGCACGAACTCGGCCACGTGCTGCTGGGTCCAAACGCTCATTCGGCTTCGGGAATCATGAGGGATACCTGGGGGGACGACGAGCTGGCGCAGATTCGCGAAATGCTCATAGGCTTCCTGCCCGTCCAACGTAATCGGATTCGGGCCTATGTGCTTTCCCATGTGTTGAATGCACGGACATCCTCGGCGGCGTTCACCACGCGGACGGCAGTGTGGTCGCCGCGCGCATCGCCCTAAGGCGAGCTGTGCCCGGCGCACTTCATCACCCCGAGATAGGCGCTCCACGGTCCCACCGCTTCGCGGTATTGATGGGCCATCACGCGCGAGATCTGGTGGAGATGCGTCAAATCGTGCGCGGCCCAGGTGGCCAGCAATTGCGAAAGGGTTACAACCCCCAGGGCCGGGTGCCGTCCGCACCGCTCGAGATCGTCCGGCCGCAGGTTCATGGCGCGCAGGTCGTCGAGATTCGCCGCGCGCAGGCGGGCGAATTCGTCCAGCAACTGCGCGAGCGTCTTTCCCGCGCTCTCCCGCTCCTGGCCCCAGCGGTCGAAGGGCTCGAATGTCTTCGATTCGCCCGCCTGCAATATCATCCGCGCGCGCGGCATCCAATCCGTGCGCTCGCCGTGAATCAAATGGCCGACAATGTCGAAGGCGCTCCAGGTGTTTTCGCCTTCATTCGAATGCGTCCAAGCTTCTGGCAGGTCGCGCAAGAGTGCATTCAGAGCCGCAGGCGTGCGGGCAAGCAGTGCGATGGTGAGTTGCGGGTTTTGTTCCATGTTCGTCCTCGATTCCCCGAAGCATAATATCAAGGAATTGGGTTCTATCAGTTGTAGCTGCGCTCTATGAGCGTCGCCGGCTGTCGATAGACCGCCGCTACTGCAGCGGCCCGCCCCTGGTGCTTACTTACGGAAACAACCGCTCTTATTCGTGGGTTGTGGAAGGGCGGGGCTTCAGCCCCGCCGTTACGCACGTCGCGATGAGGTGGGCCTTTAGGCCCTGAAGTAATGCCGCTTCAGGGGCTAAAGCCCCCAAAGACTAGACCGTCCAAAGCGGCGGGGCTGAAGCCCCGCCCTTCCACGTGGTCGAATAATTGCTCTTACCAGAGCAAGTAAGTATTACCCACTAGTCGCTCATCACCGCCCCATCCAGCTCTTCCAGCGAGCGGATGTAATCCACCACGGCCTCACTCCAGCCGTCGATGTGCATCCAGCGGCCGTAGCCCACGCCGTTGCGGTAGCTGCCCAC
>JASIKV010000144.1 GCA_030049455.1 Terriglobia bacterium | reverse complement strand
GCAGGCGGATGCGGTCGCCGTCCACGCGCATCACTTCCTCGTAGCAGGCCGCGCCGAAGTCCTGCATGCGCAGCGCGCAGCGCACCACGTCTTTCCAATTCTGCGTGTGCCACGAGCCGCGATGGTCCTTCCACTCCAGGCCGTTGAAAAGATTGTCGCGAACGAATTCGCACACTTCCTTGGCCTTGGCTTCCGTTTGCTGCCCCGCGCCGGTGCTCGACGTGGCATGGCCATGGGACGTGGCACGGTCATCCTGACCGTGGGCGGACACGGGCTGGAAGCCCGTGCCACAATCGGCTGCCGGAACCACTTCCCACCGCGCCGACATAATCGGCAGCTTGCAGGCGCGCAGCGTTCCCGCCACCTGGCCATCGCCGCGGCGCATTTCCTGATACGTCCAGATGCCGTTGATGCCCTCGAGCTTGGGGTTGTACTCGCCCAGTTCGCGGATGAATCCGGAAGTGATGGGAGTGCCGGGAAGACCCATCACCGGAACCCAGCCGGCGCGCACGCGTTCCAGGTAAGCTGCGGCGGAAATCGTTTCGGGAGCGGGCGGCTGCGGAAGTGGATTCTGCGGCGCGACGGGAAGGCCGCCGGTGGTCGTCATGGGTGACGGCGTTAGCGGCAGGCGGTCCGTTCCCGGGGTTAGGGGTTGGGGGTTTGGCTTTGGGGAATTATGAATTGTGAATTCTGAATGCTGAATTCCCACCTCGCGATCGGCCAGCGCCACCGCCTTATCGATCTGCGCCTGCAGCGCTTTTGAGGCTGGCCGCCCTTCGCGCATTTTTTCGCGAGCGAGGGCTCGCATCTGATGGCCGTTTCCCGAACTGTGCCCGTTGCTTTTTTTCACCATGTCAATTTCATCCTTCGAGAATTCCCAATCACCGAGGTTGTAGCGCGTCCCGCTTCAGCGGGATCACCCGCGAAAATGGGCGCGCCCGGAGCCGCCCCGGCGGACGCGGGTGGGGACACCCGCGCTACAACGAACCCTCTTGAGCCGCTACAACACCATCTCCCTCAGGCCGCCCAGCACCGGCGCGCCGCCCAAAAACGCCTGCTCGCTGAAGTTAGTGGCGGGCGCTTCCTGCGCGGCGTTCACCACCAGGGCGAGCGCCCAGAAGCGGTCGGCGTGCCCGCGCTCGGTATGCTCGGCGTCAAACCGCACGTTGCCCGCCGGCGTCACGAATCGCTTCACCGCGTTGATGTCGCCGCGCACCTCGCGATTATCGGGAATGCGCACGGTGCGGTCTTCGAATGCCTTTTTAACCATGGGCGTGATTCGCTCCTTGAACGCCGCGGTAAATTGCACGGGCTCGACGATGGAGCCGTATTTCTGCACCAGGTGTTCAGCCAGCATCATGCCCAGGCCGGATTGATCCACGCAGCAGCGGCGGACGGCAGCGTGACCCGAAACTCGAAATTCGAAATTCGAAACCCGCCCGCCGGCGTCACGAGTTTCGAGTTTCGAGTTTCCGATTTCGATCAATCGGCAGATTGAGCGCTCCTGCTCGTCAAACGAAATCCCTTTCATCGCCAGCAGGTGGCGCGACCACAGCACCCCGCCGGATTTTTCAAACAGCCAGGCGATGGTCAGGTCGCGCTTGCGCCCGATGTCGATGCCCAAGTACAGTTCACAGTGGTCAGTGGACAGTGCACAGTGCCCTGAACCGCTTGCTGTCCACAGTCCACTGTTCACTGTCCACTCTGTGGTCGCCTCCTCGTGCACGCACGACGAAATCATTTCCATGGGGATGTAATTCTGCGCGTCGGACAGGAACCGGCACTCGTACTCCTGCAGCCACATTTCCTCGTCATCGCACCCGGCGCGCAGCAGATCGATTTTCGCGGGCAGGCCCTGGCGCACGGCTTCGTAGATGTCGATTTTGTGGCCACTCCAAAGGACGTCCTTGGTCATTTGTCCGTCGTCCGTTGTAGCGCGGGTGTCCCCACCCGCGGTTATTTGTAGCGGCGGTCGATCGGCCGTCGCGTGACGCTCATCGAGCGCCGCCACAGTCGCAGGTGAAGACACCTGCGCTACAAGCCCCGCCGCCTTGGCAATCTCAAAAAACTTTCCCGCCGTCCCGTTGGGGGTGGAGATGACTTCAATCGAAAATCCGCGCGTGATGATGGGGAAGCACGCGGCGTAGATTTTGTGCGCATCGCCGTGGAAGGCGAATTCGTCCAGCACGATGTTGCCGGAATATCCCCGCGCCGTGTCGGGATTAGCCGGCAGGCCGATGATGCGCGACTGGTTGTGCGGAAAGTAGACTTCCATGGTCGTTTCGTCGGACTCTTCCGTCAGTGAGAATTCGCGCAGGATGCGGAATTCCTTAAACGTCTGGCAGAAGCTTTTGACCTTCTCCATGAACAGCCGCGATTGCCGTTCGCCTTTGGAAATGATGATGTACTGCGTGCGCCGCTCCATGCACTTCAGCACGGCGCGCAGGGCCGCGGCAAAACTCTTGCCGCTCTGCCGGCTCCATACCGCCACTTTCAGTTGCGAGTCGTCCTTGATCCAGCGGTATTGATAGGGCAGAACGGGAACGCGGCGGCGCCACTCGAAGTCGTCCGCAGGAATTTCCGCGAGCTGCGGCTGCGAAGGTTTGAGGTCCCGCAAAGGCGGCTGCAAAATCGGGTGAAGCGGCGCGGCGAGTGCTGCGGCCGTGGGCAGTCCCGGCACTGGGCCCGGACTCGGGCGCGGATCCAGAGCCTGCATGGACGTGCCGTCCTGCCCAGGCGGGACCGCGCCCTCTCGCCTTGCCGCCGATTTTTGGTTTCTGCGTTTAGACATTGGCAATATGCCTTCGTGCAAAGTCCGGGTAGCCACGGCACGAACTTTGTGCCGTGGGCTTTGGCGTTC
>JASIKV010000143.1 GCA_030049455.1 Terriglobia bacterium | reverse complement strand
ACAGCGCAATGCTCGCTATCGATGGGCAGGACTTCGATTCCCTGCTCGGCTGCCGCACGCATGACCAGCTCGCCGGCAGCCACCAGCGTTTCTTTGTTGGCCAACCCCACGCGTTTTCCCGCGCATACGGCGCGGTAAGTGGCCACCAGGCCAGTCGTTCCATGTGAGGCGGAAACGACGAAGTCCACAGAATCGTGAGTGGAAGCTTCCACCTGCCCGTCAACGCCGAAGGTGATTTTGATCCGGCGCTTATACCCTGCTCGCTTGAGCCGTTCGCGAAGCTGGTCGCGGTATGACGTCGTGCTGACCACCACGATCTTCGGGTGGTACTTCACCACTTGTGAAGTCAGCACATCGAGGTTTTTTCCCGCGGAGAGCGTGGCCAAATGAAAGCGGTCCGGGAGGGAGTCCACCACGCGCAGGCAATTCTGCCCAATCGAGCCCGTCGAACCGAGGATGCACAAACCTTGGGTCATGACAGATCGCCAATTAGGGTCAAAAGTCCGGTGATTGCCAGCCACAAAGCAGGGGCCGCGAATAAGAGGCTATCGATACGATCAAGAAAGCCCCCATGCCCCGGCAATAGAGTTCCGGAGTCCTTTTGATTCGCCCCGCGCTTGATTGCAGATTCCACCAAATCTCCAACCTGCCCGGCAACCGCCACCCAGCCCGCCAGCAGCAGTGTGGCGATGACCTGGCCGGTTTTCCAGAACCAATGATCGAAGGCCCATGCCGCAAGAAGGCTGCCCGCCAATCCCGCCAGCGCCCCTTCCCATGTCTTGCGGGGTGATATGCGCGCGAAAAATGGAATCCGGCCAAAGGGGCGCCCGACCAGATAAGCGCAAATATCGCCTGCCCAAATGACCAGAAACATAAAGAGAAGGCACATCGCACCGGCGCTGATGCTGCGACCCTCGTTACCGGTTCCGCCTGCCACACTTCCGATTGGGTAGGATTGAAATCGGATCAAGATCAAACAAGAGAGCGTGAATCCGATGTAGATGATTCCCAAAAATGTCAGTGAAACGGCAGAGAGGTAGTTTTTCAGGTCGGTGTTGCGCTTCAAGGCCAGCGTCGAGACGACCATTACCAGCGCCACCGACCAGGGGAATGCAGGAGTGTTGCCGGGCGTGGGAACGACACAAAGCACCAACGCCCCGCCGTATCCCACCCAAGGGTAAACCTGTAAATTCATCGCGCGGCAGAGCGCGAAGTACTCGCGCAGGGCGAGGATTACGGCTACACAGACCGCCAGCACAAAGAGCCATTTCGGGGACCACCCGATTAAGTAAATAACCGGCGGGATCAGAAAGAGGGCCGTCAGAGTGCGTTTTAGCATGAGGCTTTGGATTTTAGATTTTGGATTTGCGATTTTGGGTTGAAGCGGTCATCACCAAGGCACGATTTAAATCCAAAATCCGAAATCTAAAATCCAAAATGTTGTCAGCTCAATCCCAGGCCACCGTAGCGACGTTCTCGCTTTTGAAAATCGATGATCGCCTGATAGAGATCATTTTGGGTAAAATCCGGCCAAAGGGTTTCAGTCACCCAAAGTTCCGAATAGGCCGCCTGCCAAAGCAGAAAGTTGCTCAGGCGCAATTCCCCGCTCGTTCGAATCAGCAGGTCGGGATCCGGCAGGCCGCTGGTGTAAAGGTGCGAGCTGAGCAGCGACTCATCAATCTCCATCGTTCCGTTCTGCCTGGCGCGGGAAACAATTTCGCGGACCGCGTCCACCATCTCCGCACGAGCACCGTAGTTCAAAGCCAGCACAAGGTGTAGACCGGTATTCTTTCGGGTCTGATCGAGGGCATTCTGCAAATCCTGGATCACCGGTTTGGGAAGATCGTGGATTCTTCCGATCACCAGCAGGCGAATGTTTTGCCGGTTCAGTTCTTCGATCTCCTTTTTCAAATACTCACGCAACAAGCCCATCAGCAACCGGATTTCGGTGTGTGGGCGCTTCCAGTTTTCAATTGAAAAGGCGTAAAGCGTCAGGTAAGGAACGCCCAGGCGGGCGCAGGTCTCCACGGCCTGCCTTACTGCTTTGATCCCGGCACGGTGGCCGGCAATGCGAGGCAGGCGCCGACGCTTGGCCCATCGCCCGTTTCCATCCATGATGATGGCAATGTGGCGTGGCAGGCGGTCTGGCGATATCTGGTCCGGGAGGTCAATTTCAACAGATTGCTTTGTCACTTGACCCTAAACCTTGTGCCAACTGGCGGCAGTAGAAACCCTAGCACACCCACCTGGTTCCCGCAAGCAAGCCGCAGGCTACGAAAGTATGAACGATGCGCGATTTATAGATCAGGAATGGCGCAGCCTGACTATGGCTACGAATCAACCTGGCACCTTGCCTGGAAACAAGCTGCTCACGGCGAGCATTGCCGTCAGAACCATCATGACAATGCAAGTCACCCAGGCAATGATGTTGAAGAAGCGGGAATTGCGGTAGGCGCCCATAACGTCTTCGCGGTTGGTGAGTTGCAGCATAAAAATGACAACAAAGGGAAGCAAAATGCCATTCGCGACCTGGGAAAGGAGAATTATCGGAACTTGTTGTGATTCGCTGAGCAGAAGTACGGCCAGCATGCCCAGGAAAATCAGGCTGGTGTAGAGCCAATAGAATGCCGGAGCCTCCTTGAATCGCTTATTGATACCCGATTCCAGCCCCAGCCCTTCACAAACATAATAAGCGGTAGCGAGCGGAAGAATGCAGGCCGAAAAGAGCGAGGCGTTGCAGAGCCCCACCGCAAACAGTGCACTTGCAGCGTGGCCGGCGAGCGGGCGGAGCGCCATGGCCGCATCCCCCGCGTCCTTGATGTCGCGATGCCCGGTCAGATAGATCGTGGCGGCACAGGCGACGATGATAAAAAACGCAACGACGTCCGTGATGATGCAGCCGACAATCACGTCCAGCCGCGAATAAATGTACTCCTTGATCTTGACGCCTTTTTCCACCACCGCGGATTGAAGATAAAATTGCATCCAGGGAGCAATCGTCGTCCCGACCAGCCCTATGACCATGTAAAGGTAGCCGCCGGTGAATTGGAATGAGGGTTTCACAGTGCTCCAAAGCGCAGTGGGCCAGTCGGGATGTGAAAGGAAACATGAGATCGGGTAGGCGATGTAGATAACACACGCCGCCAGGAATATTTTTTCCACATACCTGTAACTTCCTTTTACGACCAGCAGCCAAACGAAGATGGCCCCCAACGGCACAGCCACAAAGCGGCTCATGTGAAAGACCGATGTTCCCGACGCCAATCCCGCAAATTCGGAGACGGTATTCCCCAAATCCGTGATGATCAGCAGGACCATCAGGATAAAGGTGGTCCTCAGGCCGTATTCCTCGCGAATCAGGTCCGCCAGGCCCTTGCCTGTCACCACTCCCATGCGCCCCACCATTTCCTGAACGATAATCAGAGCGATGGTAATGGGAATCAAGGTCCAAATCAGCGAGAGGCCGTACTTCGCCCCCGCCACGGAGTAGGTGTAGATTCCCCCCGCATCGTTATCCACGTTGGCGGTAATGATTCCCGGCCCCAGGACGGCCAGGAAAATCAAAAACCGTGTGCGAAAATGTCGGAAACTCTTGATTTTCACAGCGATACACGCACCCCGGAATCACTTCCGGTTGATTACGACCTCCAACACGTCGTCGGCGCTGACAAAACCCAGCAGGTGGCGGTCGTCATCCACCACGGGCAGCGACATCAGATTGTACTTATTGAACAGATCCACCACAGACCTGGCGCTTTCCTGCGCTCTCGCGGAAATCAGAGGGTCGACGGAGAGGTCCATCAGTGGAGTATTAGCGGCGGCAAGCACGATCCGTCCAATGGGGACGGCGCCCTTCAGCGCGGCCTCATTGTCGATCACAAAAATATGCTGAATATTCTCCACTTCCCCTTCAAAATTCCTCAGGGCCTCAATCGCACCTTCGACGGTAGCGGATTCATGGACCACCACGTATTCATTGGTCATCATGGACCCGGCGGTATTCTCGCCAAAGCCCAGCAACTCGATGACCTCTTTTGCTTCCTCCTTCCCCATATCCGCAAGGACCTCCGCCGAGGTTTCCGGGGGGAGCTGATTCAGCACGTCCGCAGCCTCATCGGGCGGCATTTCCTCAACGATGTCTGCGGCTTTCTCCGGCGGTATGCTTTCCAATAAGTCAGCCTGCATCTTGGTCGGAATCTCAGAAAGCGCCTGGGCCGCAGTTTCCTCGTCCAGGGATTCGATCACAGCTTTTTGTTCGTTATGGCTCAGTTCCTCGAGAATGTCGGCAATGTCGGCCGGGTGCATGTCGGCCAGACGGTCATAGGAGATGCGCAATTTCACGCGTCGCGCCGGGTCGGGTTCAATCAGGTTGACGAATTCCCAAAGAATGGTGCGATTGGGAAGCGCTTCAGTAATCATGCGGATGTTGTGCTTGGCGATGGTCCCCTGGAGCAGCCGCCGGACCCCCGCTGCCAGTCCAACGTTCACGGCGACAATGCGCAGCTCACTGTGCCCATCCGTGGGCTCAATGTCAAAATCCACATCATTGACGCGCACCACCTTGCGATTGTTGACGTCGATAATTTGCTGGTCGAGCACATCCTTTTTGATTCGAATCATGCCCTCATCTGCGGCATAGGCACGCACTTCCTCGCGCGGCACATTCGTTTGGCCCGCGCGCACTGAGAGCGATTGGATTTGGCCGAAGTTGATGCTCAGCAGGTTTTTGCGCGGAGTACGAACCAGGTATGAGGCAACGCGAGGTACTTTTTGGCTGGGGTCAACGCAAACGTCCACAAGTTCCCCAAGGTACTCCCCCTTCACACCATACATCGGAAGGTGATCGATCTCGGTAAAGTAGATCATCGCAATCCTCCACTTCCCTGACCCTCATTCCACATGAATGTTGTGCGGTCACCCGCAGGATTATCCGGTGACCCTGCCGTAAGAGGCTCAGCCAGTTCCCTTGTATTGTGACGACCCGTTTGAAGACTTGAAACTGCTTCGAGGTCTCTTAATACTGGCGGTGTTACGCCATGTCAAGCGAAAATCGCATGCGCTGCTCGAAATTTTCCCACCAGGCCGCCTGCACAGTGAGTTCAGCCTTGTTCAATACTCCATGTGCAGCCGCAAAGCGAAAATATCAATCGGCCCGCGCACGTGGTTATATCCGGGATTCTGCACGAACTGGTAATCGAAAGTCAGGTGGTAATGCTTGGCCATCTTCCAGTTGTAATACGATTCGGTAATCCGCTCGGTACGATAATCAAGAGCGCCATCGCCGACCAGAATTCCCAAGCCGCCCGCCGCAAGATACTCTTTGTGGACGGCGCTGATGCCGTTGACGACCTGGGCGAGGCCCACATCATCATTCGGTCGGCGCCAGCGAGTTCCCTTCAAGTCGAGGCCCAGCGTCGCCGTCCGGTCCACATCCGTAAACTCGTACGTCTGGTTCTTGCCATCGCTCCAACCCAGCCGCATGAAGGCTCCCAAGTCCTTCGTGATCTCCTGATCCATGTTGATGCCAAAGCCATACTTGTAGCGATAGGCCGCCGTGAGGTAGATGTCCTCTTCCAGACTGGGATTGTCGATCGTGTCCTGATAACTTCCCATATGCGCGCGCTGGTCGTACGCGAGCGGGCGGAGTGTTCCCGCGTGCCCTCGCAGGGAATACCGTCTTTCGATCTCCCCCACCAGGCCCCACGATTTGCCGAAATCCCATTCCATTCGTTCGCCATTGGCGAACTGCGACATCTGGAAGATGCCGACCCGCTCTGTCCACGCGCGGCTGTTCAACTCGGCGATCGCGCCATTGGTAAAGCCCAGCACGTCCGCCGGATAGTCCCATGCCGTATTAGCCACCAGCGACCAGTTCATGAATTGCGAGCGGGAGTCGTTGGCGTAGGCGTTGTTGTCAAATATATCTTTGGAGCTCAGGTGGCCGATGGTGAAGGTCAATCGGCGCACGTCCTTCGAGCCGCGCAGATCGTCCGGGGCGTCATCGCTTGCTTCCTTCTCCCCTCCGAATCCGAATGTCTGGCGAAGGTAGGCGCGGCACAGGTAGGCGTCCGGGAGGCGCTTGCCAAGACGATATGCTTCGCCATTGGGGAACCCGGCCGTGCCCAGCGTGTCACTCAGCCCGAATCCCTGCCAGATAACCACATCGCCAAAGAATTCGCCCCCTCGCCATACCCGGACCCCTCCGGTCACGTCCACGGAGACGGTCTCCTTGATCTGCGCCGCAGGAGTAAGACTGTTGGCGCCCGTGTATTGAGCAGAAAACGATGGGTAACCTTGTCCAATCGCAGTCGACTGGAAGTGCAGGTTCCAGTTCTGGGGGTCAGGCTGGGAGGTTTCTGCCGGGGTTTGGCCGGAGTCAGTCGCCTGGCCAAAGGCGCAAATCGGGGCAAGCCCAAGCAGAAAGAATCCTGCCAGCGCCAGGGGAAACACAGGGCACGCCCTGGCCCGCCCGCGAAATGTGGTAACTCGCTTCACTCCATGACCTCTTCTAAAAACCAGCCTTAAATGAAAATGCCCCCCAGAGCTAAAGCTCCGCAGGGGCAAATCCGGCTAATCGGGTTGCTGCAACCCGATTCCCTAAACCTCCTGGTGAGAGCTTTGGCTCCACACAACGTAGTGTCCCGCGTTCCGGAACAGCCACCTTAGGCAAGGCCTTAAGCCGGCAATGCCTGCTCCACCCGTTGGCTCGTCTCCGAGTTTCCGGGCAGTGGCTTATGTTTGCGTGGTAACCTCGCCTAACGAGGTTGAACCTTTTCCCGCGGCATCCCAGCCAAATCTCGCCGGAAAAATGCCGCTCCTCTTCGTATAGCAGCGCAGCGATTCTCCTGTCAAGAAGAAATCTAATTAATTTATGCTTAATTGACGTTTCGAGGATGTGACAGTGCGGTTAAAGTTGGGTCCCTTGCGCCAAGCCGGAAACCACGAATTGTCGCAGGTGAAACCCACGGGAAGCAACGCAAGAGACCTGACGGCCCTGATGAAGGCCAAGCCCTGAACATGAGGCCCAGAGGGCCAAAAGAGTGTACCCCACGGCGTAAGCCGTGGGACCGGGAATCACCTAAAATCTCTCCCACCCCGGGAGAGGCGACAGACTGTGGCCCACACCTTCGGCATTGCAGGACCGACGTACCTTCAGAGTGGGAGTCGCCAATGGCGAACCCGGCAGCTCCGGGGATCCAGAGCAAAGCATTTTCCTAACCGACTTCGCACGGTCGGTTGTAGACTGTCTTCGCCGTCAACCGGGAAATTTCAAAGAAGTGCGTGATGGGCAGCCGCTCCGATGTGGTTTGAACTCCTCAGCTCCATCAAGGATACC
>JASIKV010000142.1 GCA_030049455.1 Terriglobia bacterium | reverse complement strand
GTCCGGAAGTTTCGGGCTGGTTCGAGCGAGCTACCCCACCACGGGAATTCACCCTCACGGTTTTTCGGGAGTGCCGCCGGGCGGGACGAGAGCAAGCTGAGGGGCTCCTCTCACCCGCTCGCGGTGCCCGAAAAATCAGTAGACCATACTCCAGGGCCTCCTTCGGGAGGCCCTATTTTTTTGCCTGCCCCGATTAAGGCTTTTTCCCCTTTTCAAACCTGCGGCTAAGCGTGCGGGTCGTTTGTGTGCCGGCTGTCCCACCTGGACGCGCCCATCGCGCAACGCTCATAGCGCGCCGCTGCGACGAAACCCAATAGTGTCTCAGTTTGAATTCTGTAGCGCGTCCCGCCTCGGCGGGACCACCCGCGACTCGTGGCATGGCCATCCTGGCCATGTCCATGGGCTGGAAGCCCATGCCACAGCGGCGGGACACGCGCGTTTTTGCTATTCACCGATGGATCGCGGGTGGGGACACCCGCGCTACAGTATCGGACGCCGTCGAGCCAGCCGCAAATTTCGAACTGCGGCACCACCCGAAACCCAATTTCCTTGCTTCTCCCCGCCTGTTGATGTAGACTGCCCTTTCGATGCTTACAGCCCACGCCAATTCGTACTTTAGTTACCGGTATTGGAGCTTTGCTCCAAGCCGGTAGAGTGGCGTTGGTCTGAACGAAAAAGTAATTACCGCAAGGCCAGCCCACTCCCGCCGAGTGGGCTTTTTCATTTAAGGGGGGAGAGGGCAATGATCATTTCCATGAAACCGGACGCGACGCCCGATCAAATCGAACACGTCTGCGAGCGCATTCGCGAATTCGGCTACAAGGTGCATTCCATTCAGGGAGAAGAGCGCGTGGTTATCGGAGTCATCGGGGTCGGCGACGTTACCGCCTGCCTGGAGGCCATCGAAGTGGCCCCCGGCGTGGCCAGCGCGGTGCGCATCTCCTCGCCGTTCAAGTTTGTGAGCAAGGAATTCCGGCGGGAGCGCACGAGCATTCCCGTGAACGGGGTTTCCATTGGCGGCGGAGAATTCGTGGTGATGGCCGGTCCGTGCTCGGTGGAAAGCGAAAAGCAGATTCGCGAAGCCGCGGAATTCGTGGCGTCCGTGGGCGGCAGGATTCTGCGTGGTGGGGCTTTCAAGCCCCGCACCTCTCCCTACGACTTTCAGGGCCTGGAGCTGGAAGGATTGAAATTGCTGGCCCAGGCGCGCGCCGCCACCGGACTCGCCATCGTCACAGAGGTGATGAGCGAGACGGACGTATCCATGGTGGCCGAATATGCCGACATCCTTCAGGTCGGCGCGCGCAACATGCAGAACTATGCCCTGCTGAAAGCGCTGGGCCGCTGCTCGCGCCCCATTCTGCTGAAGCGCGGCATGAGCTCGACGATTCGCGAGCTGCTGATGTCCGCCGAATACATCACCGCGCACGGCAATTCCCAGGTGATTCTCTGTGAGCGCGGCATCCGGACATTTGAAACCGCCACCCGCAACACCTGCGACATCTCCGCCGTGCCCGTGCTGAACGAACTTACCCACCTGCCCGTGATCGTTGACCCCAGCCACGCCGCCGGGCGGCAAAGCCTGGTGCCCGCGCTCTCGAAGGCGGCCGTGGCGATCGGCGCAGACGGCCTGATTGTGGAAGTCCATCCCTGCCCGGAAAAAGCCATGAGCGACGGCGCGCAATCGCTGAACTTCCCGCAGTTCCGCGCGATGATGGAAGGTCTGAAGCCTTACCTGGAAATCTGGAGGGAAGGCCGCGCCGCGACCAAGGCCGCTGCTATCGCATCGTGTGTTTAGAGGATCAGGAACTGGACCACAAAAAGCGCCGCAAAGGCATAGGTAAGCGGAGGGCACTCGCGCGCGCGGCCCGTGGCCAGCTTGGCGATGGCGAACGTGACCAGTCCGAACGCGATGCCGTTGGCGATGCTGAAGGTCAGCGGAATTCCCACCAGCACCAGAAATGCGGGCAGAAATTCTGTAGGATCGTCCCAGGGAAGCTCGCGCAGGGGCTTGAGCATCATCGCTCCCACCGCAATCAGCGCGGGCGCGAGCGTTGGATAAAGGATGCTCTGACCCGATTTCACTCCACCCCCAATCATCGAAGCCAGCGGACTGAAGAAAAGCGAAGCGGCCAGCAGAATTCCCGTCACCACGCTCGCCAGGCCCGTGCGCGCGCCGTCAGAAACCCCCGCCGCGGATTCGATGTAGCACGTGATGGTGGAAGTTCCCAGCGCCGCGCCTGCCGTGGTGCCCACGGCGTCGGCGAAAAGGGCGCGATCCACCCGCGGCAGCTTGCCGTCGCGCACCAATCCCGCCTGATGCCCCACACCTACCAGCGTTCCCACCGTGTCAAAGAGCGCGAGATAAAAAAGCACGAAAATCGCCGATCCTAGCCGCCCCGGCGAAACGTGGAAGAGCCCGGCAATGTCGAATTTCCAGACTGTGGGCGCAAGATGCAGCTGCATCGAGAAAACGCCCTGGTAATGAACCAGCCCGAGCACGAAGCAGATCGCCGTGCTGGCCAGAATTCCCATCAGGATGGCGCCGCGCACGCGGAAGCTGAGCAGCACCACGATCAGCAGCAGCCCCGCAACCGTGGCCAGCACCACGGGCTGGCGCAAGTCACCCATGCGGACCAGTGTGCCGGGCGATGCCACCACCAGCCCGCCGTATTCAAGGCCGATGAGTGTAATGAACAGCCCGATCCCCGCTGCAATGCTGCACTGCAAAGAGTGGGGAATCGAATTCACGATTCGAGCCCGCAATCCTGTGAGGGTGATGGCAATGAAGAAAATCCCGGCCAAGAGCACGGCGGCCAAGGCCTGTTGCCAGGTCAGTCCGAACCCCAGCGGCACCGCGCCGCAAAGCGTGTAGGCAAAGAAAAAATTTTCGCCCATGCCCGGCGCGAGCGCCACCGGATAATTGGCGACAAGGCCCATCAGCACCGTCGACGCCGCAGCCGCAAGGCACGTGGCCGCCATTACCGCCTGGAAATTCATGCCCGCCACGCTCAGCACTCCGGGCTGAACAAAGATGATGTATGACATGGCGAGAAACGTGGTAACGCCGCCCACAATTTCGCGCTCAAAGGTTGTGCCGTGTTCGTCAAACTTAAAAAATCCGGCGATGGAGTTCATCAAAGTTGTCATTCGTCGGTTGTCTGTTTTCAGTTTGAGAAGGCTGGCGCCATCTCCAAACCCTCACGGACGACCAATAAATCGTAGTTTTTACTCTTTTTGCAGGAGCCGGGTCAATTGATCTCTTTGCCCGGGGTTGTTTTTCAGCATGATCCGGCGCAGGCGGCGGAACTCATCGGCATCGATTCGCTGAACGGTGCCACGACCGCGTTTCGGACTGAAGGC
>JASIKV010000141.1 GCA_030049455.1 Terriglobia bacterium | reverse complement strand
TCGTCAATTTGGTCGGTGGGCGTCGCGCTGTGCATGGCGACGGAGGCCTCCACTTCCGAGCGGTCCCAGCCCTCCACCAGAACGCTGCCCTGCATATTCACGACCGAAACATAGCCCCCGGGCGGAAGCGCAAAGCGCTTTTCCCAGACCCGTTCGGCCGCGTGGGCGGGGAGAATCGAGCCCAGGAAAAGCGTCAGCATCAGGAAAGAGCGAAACTCGAATCTGGAAGCGTCACTGTCGATCGTCATCCTCGTCCTCCTCTTTCTTCTGCTTCGCCTTTTGCTTTTCGCGCTGGCGCTCTTCCTGTTCCATGTGCTGTTGCTGCCAGGCGCGCCAGTGGCTTTCCTCGCGCTGTTTCAGCTCGCGCAGTGTGGTGTCATCGATTTTGCGAATCTCAATATCCCCCGCCACGGTGCGGATTCTCAGCACCTCGCCGCCCCCGTTCAAGGCTCCATGGCAGCGCAGGGTCGTGGGGACGTAGTCGCCTTTGTCGCCTTGAACTTCCAGGGGGAAATCGGTGTGGATGCCGTGCCCGGCGGCGGTTTGAATGGACGCATCGATGGTAATCGCCAGGTTGGGGGGAAGGTAGACGTACACGTCGCCGACACTCGACTCAAGTTCGGAGGGGCCAAGAGTTCTACCTGTGCCGTTGAATTCCGCCATAATTCGTCCCGCGGCCGTTGAGGCGCGAACGGTGCTGGCGACTTCCAGCAGGTCGATGCTTCCGCCCGCGGTCTGGGCGACAACCCGGCCCTGCGCGCCCTGCAACCGGATGTTGCCGCCGGCGGTTTCAGCCTGAACGCCGCCTCGAGTGGGGCCTATTTGAATTTGCCCGCCGGCGCTCTGGGCAATCACCATGCCTCCCGCGCCGGCCACCACCACGTCGCCGGCTGCCGTTTCCGCCTTCACCGCACCGCCCACGTTTCCGGCGATAATCTCACCACCGCTCGATTCCAGTGAAGCGGCGCCGTGGACATCACCCACGTGAATGGCGCCGCCCGCCGTCCGGGCGGAAAGATCGCCGCCCGCATTCCCCACGGTAATATTTCCGCCGGCGGTTTCAATTCTTGCGGAGCCGCCCAGGTCGCCCAGGCGCACATCGCCGCCCGCCGTGGTCAGCCTTGCTTCGCCTTCCAGGGGAGCGTCCACGGTCAGGTCGCCTGCCTGCGTTTCCACGTCCAGGTTGTAGTGCACGGGAACCACGATTTCAAACTGTACGTGAAATCTCGTCCCGCGGCGGACGTGCTGCGGCGATTGGGCACTGATGTAGACGCCCCCGCTCTCCATCATTCGGGTATTGAACTGAAATTTGTCGAACAGGCCGCGCGCCTCCGATTCGCTGGCCGTGTAGACGCGCAGAGTGACGGTGCAGGTGACCTGACGGCCCGATTCCGGATGGATGCTCACCGTGCCGTTATCCGCCCGCAGCATCAGGCGGCCGCCTTCCCTTACCGGGGTCGAAAATTCCATGCGCTGCTGCCAGCTATTGCCGCGCCGGACCGGCACGTTCTGGCTCGCGGATGAAACATCGCTTGCCGCGGCGGGCAGGGAAAACAGAATGGCCAGCAGCGCGAGGCTGTGAACTCGCCCTATTCCCATTTGGGGGGAGATCCTCACTTTCCAAGTTGCATCACGGCATTGGCGCACTTCAGGCGCACGTAGGGATTGCTGTCCGTCGTCGCCAGCTTCGCCAGGGCCTGCGCGGTGGGCTCATCGCAGCCCTCTTTTTCCGTGCTGGCGATCAGCGCGTCCACGGCGGCAACGCGCACACCGGCATTGGCGTCCTGCTGGAGGGCTTCCAGCAGCGCATCGTGCACATCGCCGGCGGGGCTCAGGCTGCAAACTGCTCCCAGCGCTTCCAGGCGCACCCCCGCATTGGGATCGTGCCGCATGGCGTAAATCAGCGCCCGGCGAATGTTGGGATTGTCCGCGTGCGCGCGCAGTGCGTCCAGGGTGTCGCGCCGGATGCCGGGATTGTCATAGCTCTTGACCGCGTAGAGCAGCACCTGCTGGATTTTCGGATCGTCCAGCGGGCCTTCCAGGGTAAGGCGGCGCTCCGCGTCAAGGGTAACCTTTACGCCGCCGGTTTGCGGATCGGGCGCGACGCCGCTGATGTCACTGATGCGCATGTTCTGAAGGTCGGGACTGGAAACATCGGCGGTGTTTACACCCGCGATGTTCGCCGTGCCCGGATTGACGTGCGGACGCAGTCCCCACCCCACACCAAAACCAAAAAGCACCAGCGTAAGGCCCAGCGCAAAACCCGAGGCGGGCTGGAAGCGCAGAATCGGAAGGCCATTGTTCCACAGCGCGCGCCAGCCGTGCTGCTGGCGCTCCAGAGCTTCATCAAGCGACATGCGGGCTTCGGCCAGCAGCGCGGGGGAGACTTCAGTCTGCGGGCGCTGGGCAAGAACCTGATGGAAGCGTTCCAGCTTTTCGCGCGCCGCGCGGCAGGCCGCGCACGTGGCCAGGTGTTCTTCACAGGCGCTCTGCTCCGCCGAGGTCAGTTCCCCGTAGAGCAGCAGGGGCAGGTGCTCTTCGAATTCGCGGCATTGCATGGTTTCTTCTCCCATTAAGCCAGATCCCCCAACTCCGTCCGCAATTTCTGCGTCGCTCTGAACAAGCTGTTCTTAACCGTCTGCTCGCTGGTCTTGCAAATCTCGCCGATGGCGCGCAATTTCATTCCCTGGTAATGCTTCAGCTCGAACACCATGCGCTCGCGGGGATTCAGCCGCCCCAGCGCTGCTTGAATGCGTTCGCCGATTTCCTTCGAGCGGGTGGCGCGTTCGGGGTCGAGCGTCGGACGTTCATCCGCGACGGTCTGGAAAAACTCGGGCTCGCCATCCTGGGCCACCGGCGCTGCCACTTCTTTGCGCGTGCTCTGCCGGCGCAGGTGATCGAGGCAAACATTCATAACCACGCGATACAGCCAGGTTGAAAACTTCGCCTCAGCGCGGAAATGGCGAATCGAGCGGTACACTTTCAGGAACGCTTCCTGATACAAATCCCGCGCTTCCTCAGGCGAACCCACCACTTGCATTGCCAGCCGCAATACATTTTGGTCGTACAGGCGGATCAGTACGTCGAAGGCCGCACGATCGCCTTCCTGAGCCCGCCGGATCAGTGAAAGTTCATCGGCTTCGCTCACCGCTGTGGACTGGGTGGAAGCTTTGCTGGCGAACTCCAAGCAGATGCCATCCATCGCGCTAAGGATATGACCTCTCAGTTAGTTTAGACGCCTTTGCTTGAAAAAGGTAAGCCAATCCATCCCTTGGGCCATTGGGCCATTTGCTAA
>JASIKV010000140.1 GCA_030049455.1 Terriglobia bacterium | reverse complement strand
CCCAAAGCTCGACAGCTTTCGGTCAATCCAGCGCAAGCTGGACCCGAAAAGAATGTTTTCATCATCCCTTGCTCGAAGACTTAAGATCCTGGATTGATCCAACGCCCGTGCCCGGAGAACGCAGACAACAGGAGTCCAGTACAGGGTTGGCGAGGTAATGCTGTGCCCACAATCATCATTCTTGGCGCCAATGCCGGTATCGGACGCGCCCTGGCTGCGGAATTCGCTTCCCATCAATATGATCTCGTTCTCTCCGGACGCGACTGCCAGGAACTTTCCATACTTGCAGCGGATTTGAGCTTGCGTCACGGAGTAAACACCCGTGTAGCTCCGGTGGATATTGGCGAATTCGAAGGGCTGGAAACGGGATTAAAGGGCTGCATCAGCGCCGCAGGCGAATCGCTTGAGGGTTTCATTCTTTGCGCCGGCCACCTGGGAGATGCCGAGGAGGCTAAGACAAATCTGAGTGAGGCGCGACGAATCTTGGAAATCAATTTTACCGGCGCCGTGCTGGCTCTTGAGGTCGTGGCGAATCACTTTGAGCAGATGCGGCGCGGATTCATCTGCGCCCTTTCCTCAGTCGCAGGAGACCGTGGCCGCCAGAGCAATTATCTCTACGGTTCGGCGAAAGGCGGCTTGACGACTTATCTCCAGGGCCTGCGAAACCGGCTGTATCACCGCGGGGTACAGGTTATCACGGTCAAGCCGGGCTTCGTCGACACCCGCATGATCCTTGGAAAAGGGAAACTCCCGCTTGTCGCTTCACCCGAAAGAGTCTCACGCGACATCTTTCGCGCCGTGAAGGAGCGCAAGAATGTCGTTTATGTCCCTTGGTTCTGGCGATTTATTATGCTCATGATCTGTTCAATCCCCGAAAGCGTGTTTAAGAGGCTCCGGATGTAACCCCCATCATTTAAACCACGTAAAATCAGATGGAAAGCCGGTTCTACCGAAGGTTTCGTAAATTGCACTTAACAACTCTCGAAACAGGCTGATTGGCGCTCTATTTGCACATTTACAATGTTGGAGTTAGGCCTTCTTTGGGGATTTGGTCACAAAAGCAAATTAAGCACCCGATGTTAGGTGTTTGCATTTAAGTTGTTGATTTTATGCTGTATAATTCAATTCAAAAGCCATTGGTCTCTATCCGGTTGAGCCCAAAATGGACCCACCGCCTTGGCAGGTTTGGGGCTTTGCAGACGACATAAAATGGCAACTGACCCCCCCAAATCGCGGACAGTTATTGGCAGAGTGGGCTTGCTGGGTGCGACCGCCGGCACCGTCCTCGGTCTGATTGAGGCGGCCGGAATGCGCCTCACTGACCTGCCCATCCTCAAGCCTCACGTTCCCGTTTCGTTTTGGTTCTTCGCGCCATTGGCCATGTCGGTCACGTTTGGATTGATGGGCCTGCTTGCAGGTTTTCTTGCCACATTGCCAAAATCCAAATTCTGGGGAATGTTCATCATAGCTTGTTCCGCCGGCTTGGCAGGATTCTATCTGGGCTTGATCCTTCAATTCTCAAAGGCAGGAATTGGTTGGTATCTTGCGCTGGGCAGCCTCCTGAGTCCCTACATCCTTTTTGGGGTGGCGTTTGGATGGACATTGGCTGCTCTTTGGGCGACCCGAACGGCCGGGGCTCCAATAGGGTTTCTGGCAAATGTCCCGGGGCGGTTTTGGACGCGCGCGGTTTTGGGAACAATGGCGACGCTGGCTTTTTCCGCGGCCATATTCCATTTCCCGGAACCCTTCAACCTTTCAACGGCACACGCAACGACCGGAAAGCCTCAATCACCCAACATTGTCCTGATCGTCTTGGACACGGTTCGCGCCGACCATTTTTCGTCATACGGGTATTACAGACATACCACTCCCAATCTCGATCAGGTCGCCAAGCGCGGAGTCTTATTTGAAAATGCCTATTCCGCGTCATCATGGACGCTCCCCTCGACGCTTTCCATGTTCACCTCTCTCTTACCACACCAGCACGGCGCCGGAACGGACCGCGCAGGTGAGCCGCGGACCATGGCAGAGATCTTGAGTGCAGGCGGGTATGAGACGGCGGGGTTTAATGCCAATCCCTATTATGGAATCGTCCCCTGGGGACTCGGGCGGGGATACGGAACCTACACGGACAGCACTGGAACCATGGGTTACAGTCTGGACGCCATGCGCCTGGGGCGTGATTTCATTGAACCGGTCAGTGAGGAGTTGTTCCAGCGCAGCCGGTTGAATCAATTCACCGCGCATCAGCTTAACGAACAAATTTACCGGTGGTACGATCACCGGCCCGAGCGCCCTTTTTTCCTGTTTCTCAATTATAACGACGCCCACGACCCCTACGAGGCTCCGGCGCCTTTCGACCACTTTTTCGGGCACGATTCAAGGGACGCCAAGCATCTGCTGCTGACCGCCAAGCTGAACCGCGTGGCCCTTCCCAGCGCCGACCGAGATGGAGTGATCGCCTCCTACGATAACTGCCTGCACTACATTGACAGTCAGGTGGCCGAACTGCTGAGCTTTCTGCAAAGCTCGCCGGAGTGGGCCAATACCTACGTCATCATCACCGCCGACCATGGTGAAGGTTTTGGCGAGCACGGCACCTACTCGCACGGCACCAGTCTTTATCGCGAACTGCTGCACGTTCCATTGATTGTGGTGGGCCCGGGAGTCCCTGCAGGCTTGCGGATTTCCGACACCGCGTCGACGCGACGAATCTTCTCAACGGTCCTCGAGCTTGCGGGCGTAAAGGGAGCGGTCCTGCATCGAAGCAGCCTGTCCAGATTGTGGACGCCCGGCTATGCGCCAAACAACCCGGAAGAGCCCACGGTTTCTGAACTTTTTGATAGTTCACCCTCGCTGGGCCCCCACGGCCTGATCACCATCACCACCCGGGAGTGGCAACTGATTCACAAATCGGGCGTTCATCACAACGAGCTTTACCATTGGACCACGGACCCGAGCGAACAAGACAACGTCGCGGATCTTGCCGACAATCAGGCTCTCGTACAACACCTTGAGCAAACCCTGTATTCGATAGTTGAGAGGTCGCGGCGTCCCTGGCGCGATACCAGTTATCTGCTGGCCCTTGCCGGACCTGACTTCTCACCTGACCTCCTCGCCATGAAGCCCAATCCAAAGCTCCCCGACGGATCTCTGCTGCCCACGGGAGCGGGGGCCGCGCAAACGCTCTTTGCTCCCAATGCCGATCCGCCAAAGTCGAGCGCTAAAGATCTTGAAAAGGAATCGCTCAAGACCCTTCCCTACGACGAGCCCTGAAGACAACTTGCCCCGGAATGATAATTTCTTGAAAAAAACCCTCGAAGCCCAAGTTGCAACCCTCGCCATGCTGTAATAAAGTCTGTCTCCTTAAACGTCCATGGCGCTGAAATCCACTGATCCTTCACCGGTCCTGAAAGGCTCGGCCCGCATCCCTGCCTTATTCGGCCGGGTTGACCTGGCTGCCATGGCGCTGGTGATTGGAACGGTGATCGCAATATTCTGGAGGGTGGTTTTCACCTCTGCGATGTTCTTTTATCGCGACATCTACAATTACACTTTTCCCAGTGCGCGCTTCATCCATGATCTCTGCAGACGCGGTTTCCTTCCTTACTGGAACCCTTACCTGAATTACGGCCAGCCGGTACTGGCAAATCCCAATCTGCTTTTTTTTTATCCTTTCACTCTCCTCATTGTGCTTTTTCCTGTTGACGGCGCATTTACCGCGCACTTCGTAGTGCACTTCGCCTGGGCGGGAATCGGAGTCTACGTTCTGGCCCGCTCGTGGGGGCAGACGTGGCGTGGCGCTTTGTTTGCCGCCTTGTTTTTTACTCTGAGCGGGCCGGTGCTCTCCCTCGGCGATCTTTACAACCAGTCAGCCTGCGCCGCGTGGATTCCCTGGGCGTTGCTGGTCACCGACCGTGCGCTGGCAAGCACCCGGCTGCGCCTGTGGATTGTGCTGATTGTAATCTTCTCCTTCCAGTGGCTGGCCGGGGAACCGATGACGATGCTCGCCACGTTCGGGCTCTGCTTTGCCTATGCATTTTACCGTCGCGGCGATTGCAGCCGCCTGTGGTCAAAGCCCAATTTCCGGCTATTGCTGGCTTTCTTCCTGGTGGGAAGCGGAATGCTGCTGCTTTGCGCCGCCCAATTCCTGCCCGCCGCCGGCTTGCTTGGCGAATCGCGCCGCGGTGTGCAGGGTTTGCGCTTCCGCGAAACGGCGAATTGGGCCGTGAACCCGTTTTCCCTCCCGCAATTGATCGTACCTGATTTCTTTGGCTCGGGAATGGCCGCCCCCACGGGCTGGCTGTGGCTGATGTCCGATTCCAATCTTCCCTATTTCCTTTCCGTGTTCCTGGGATTCGTTCCGGTTTTCTGCGCGCTGGCCGGATGGGCTTTGGGACGCGACGAGCGGCGTAATTTTACCGCGGGCGCTGCGGGAACTTTCCTGCTTCTTTCCTTTGGCCACTTCACTCCCGTTTTTGCGCTGGCTTATCTGCTCGTTCCACCGCTTACGGTCGTGCGCTATCCCGTCAAACTCCTGGTGCTCGTGACTTTTCTTCTCGCCATCCTGGCGGGGTGGGGATTCGACGC
>JASIKV010000139.1 GCA_030049455.1 Terriglobia bacterium | reverse complement strand
GGCTGGATTCGCCGCTTGGGGGGCAGGCGCTGGCTGGCATTGCATCGGCTGATTTACGCTACTGCCGCTGCCGGCGTGGTGCACTATTATTGGCTGGTCAAGTCGGATGAGCGCAAACCGCTGTTCTACGGCGCGCTGGTCTTTGCGCTTTTTGCCCTTCGAGTGGTCCTATGGTCTGCGGCGAGGCGCGGCAAGGCGGCGGCCCGGTCCTCCGAACCCGAACTCACCACCGCCGAGACGGCGTGAGGCCTTTCGATTCGCCAATTTAAATTCCCAGATGACAGTTCAGGAATGCGTTCGTCAGAGCCCATGCCTGACGGGCGGCGGCGGGATTGTAATTGGGGCGGGCGTCACAGAAAAATCCGTGGTCGGCGTCGGAGAAGTCGACATTTACAAACGGCTTGCCCGCCTTGCGCAAAGCTTCGGCAACTGCCTCTGTTTGCTCCGGGCCAAGGTGTTTGTCCAGCCCGCCCCAGAACAAGAGTTGCGGAGCGTGCAGGTTGCCGGCGCGGCCGAGCAATCCCGGCCCCAGGGGATTCGGCGCGATGCCCCCACCGTAAAATGACACGGCGGCCTTGACGGGAAGAATGGAATTGGTGAGAAAGGAAACCCGCCCACCCATGCAGAACCCCACACAGGCTACGGAAGTGCCGGCTTTATCCTGATTCTCCAGGACCCACGAGTAGGAGGCGCGAACATCAGCCTCCAGATCCGCGTCCTTCAGAGCGCGGATGTGGGGCATGACCGATTCGAAATTGTTGTACGCTCCCTCGAATCCCGGTGCGGTGCGGTGGAAGAGCTCAGGGGCAAGGGCAAGAAATCCTTCGCGCGCAAACCGGTCCGTCACGTCACGAATGTGCACGTTCACGCCGAAAGCTTCCTGAAACACCAGGAGTCCCGCGCGCACCGGTCTCGCTTGCGGTCGAGCAACGTAAGCGCGCATCGTGGTGCCGTCTGCAACCGGCAACTCCACCCATTTCGTTGAAGATCCCGCCATCTTCGTTCTCTCGAATTGCAGCCCTCGAAAGCGATCATCTCACAGCGCTGCAATTATTTTTGAGGTCCCGGCACTCGCCTTGACGCCGGCCTCCTGCGCCGCCGTCAATGCCGGGTCGCCTTGTATCGTAGCGCCAGATTGTTTGGATGCAAATGGCGAAATACCCGTATCGCCGGCGCCGCAAAGATTTACCGTCATTTGAACGCCACCGCATTCGCCAGAATCGCCGAGCCCGGGGTCGAAGGGCACGGCCCGCTGCCCGAAGTTGCGCAAAAATAAAACGAGCTTGCGCCGCCGTTGGTGGTGTTGGGCAGCACTTCCGACCAGCCGTTCGTCGTTCCACCTGTCGAGCCGGTTCCGTAAAAATTCTCGACTCCGCTGGGCAGCCAGGCGTAGAGCGATCCAATGAAATTCGGCGGGCTGGATGTAGTGAAAATTTCGTGCGTAAAGATGATGTCGTCGGTGCCCGACAGCGTAAGGGCCGGCCCGGCGGCCGGATTCGCCGCTGTTGAAGTGTAGATGGATCTCTGGGCATCGAGCGCAAACGACCCGCTGGAGCGCGAGACATCGTAAACCCGGAAGTCGTAGGTACCGCTCGCGCTCATGGTTACGGTAAGCGACGTGCCGCCGCCCGTAGGCGCGGACAAAAGGTAGGCGCAACTAACTGAAGCGATGCCGCTCTCCGCCAGCGAGCAGGTATTCGACCCGCTGGGAACGGTGAGGAAATTGCTGCCGAAGCTGGCCGAGGAAATCATGCCTGCGCTGCCGGAGTTGTAGGGCTGAGCCTGCACATAGAGCAAGTCGCCCGAGGAGGGCTGAGCCGAAAGCGTCAAGGTGCAGGATGGGCTGCAACTCTTGTCCTGCCCGACCGCACTGTAATTGCTGGCGTAACCGTTGTTGGGATAGGGGTCATTGACGGTATAGATTTTCGCCGGACTCACTCTGTACGCGCTGGCTTTGAAGGCGATGCCCGCAAAGGTAAAGTACTCGGTGCCGCCGATGTTCGCCTGGCTGAACGTCGGCGTCGTGAGGCTCGACACGTTGAAAAGGCTCAGAGTGCCCTGGCGGTCCAGTGTCCAGGGCGAATTGAAATCCGAGAGGCCGCCATCGGAGTCCACTGTGACCAGCACCACATCGTCGCCCGAAAGAGTGTACGAGCCGGTGTTGATCGTTCCCGTGCAACCGGTTGTGCAGCTTCCTGAATACGTCGTGAACTCGGTATCGTAGGAAACCGTGGTTCCCGCCGGAGGCGTCGCCTCGCGGAAGTAGGTGTACACACCGCCGGAGGGAGTGGTGGAAAAATTGAAAGTCGCGTAAGTCGCTCCACCCGCGCCCGAGAGCACGTATGCCTGGTCCTCATCGTCGTTTCCGGAATTTGTAACCGCGCAGCCATGAGACGCGCAAAGCGTTGCCGCGTCGATGGCATTCGCGGAATTGCAAGTGCCGCTCGAAAGCGTCGCGCACGTATAGACCGACGAAATGTAAACCGCCGAACCGTTGTAGGTGATGTCGCCGAAGTAGAGAAGATCGCCCGCCACGGTCGAGTGCATCAACGCCATCGTGCAGGAGGTCCCAGTGGCCGAGCAGGTCACTTCATCGGGAAACCCTACGCTGTATGCGCCGCTGCCGTTCACCACCATCTGATAAGGCGCCCAGGCTCCGGCCCCGCTGGAGCTTCTGCCGAATCGCTTCTTATGCTGCATTGGGTAAAGGTCTTCATGAGGTGACTGCGGGAACATAAACATCGCCGGAAGATATCCCCGCTTCTGCCCGATGCTCTGCTGGCCAATTTTCTCTTGAAATTTCCTCGCAGGTGGATGAAATCGGAGCGGCGCGAATCCGGCAATCATCGCCAACAGTGAAAACCATATGGAAGCGGACTTTTTCATGTTTACTGTCCGTTGTTCGAAAC
>JASIKV010000138.1 GCA_030049455.1 Terriglobia bacterium | reverse complement strand
AAGCTCTATCGCGAGGTTGACTGATGGGCGACGAGCGCGCGGACGTGTTGGTGATTGGCTCGGGCGCAGCGGGCGCGGCCCTGACCAAGCGGCTTACCGATTTGGGCGCCAAGGTCGTCTGCCTGGAGCAGGGCGACTGGATTAATCCCGCTGATTACCCTTCCGCGCGCCCCGACTACGAAATTTCCATTCGCCGCGGACCATTCCACGTTTCGCCCAACATTCGCCGCCGGCCGGAAGATTATCCCGTGGTGGAATTGGGCAAGGATCCGCCCTACGTTCAGATGTTCAACGCCGTGGGTGGAAGCACCATCCACTACACCGCGCATTTCCCAAGATTTCACCCGTCGGATTTTCGCGTGAGAACGCTGGATGGAGTGGCGGACGATTGGCCCATCAGCTACCGCGAACTCGAACCTTATTACGACCTGAATGACCGCGAAATGGGCGTGGCGGGGCTGGCGGGCGATCCGGCCAATCCGCCGCGTCCGGAGCGCCCCACGCCGCCGCTGCCCATCGGGCCGCTGGGCGAAGAACTGGGGCGAGGCTTCGACAAATTGGGATGGCACTGGTGGGTCGCTGAGAACGGCATTGTCTCGCGCGCGTACGACGGCCGCCCCGGTTGCGATCTTCACGGCAAATGCACCTACGGATGCCCCATCGGGGCCAAGTCTTCCGCCGATGTCGCCTATTGGCCCAAGGCGCTGAAGAAGGGCGCGGCGCTCAAAACCTGGGCGCGCGTGCGTGAGATCAGCGTGGATGAACATGGTTTGGCCAAGGGTGCGCTCTATTATGACCGCCAGGGCAATCTGCGCGAGCAACACGCAAAGGTAACGGCGATTTGCTGCAATGGCGTGGGCACTCCGCGCCTGCTCCTCAATTCAAGATCCAAGCTCTTCCCAGAGGGATTGGCAAATTCTTCGGGAATGGTGGGGAAGAATTTCATGATGCACGCCTGGCAGCAGGTGGCGGGAGTTTCAAGCGAGGCGATTGACACTACCTTGGGTCCGCGCGGAGTGGCGGTGGCCAGCCAGCAGTTTTACGAAACCGATCTAAAGCGCGGATTTGTGCGCGGCTATTCCTTCCAAGCCTCGCCGACCTTCGGCCCGCTCTCCTATGCCTGGGCGGGATACGCGGCGCCCGCCTTGCCCTGGGGCGCGGACCACCATCGGATTTTTCGCCGGCGATTTCCGCGCCTGCTTTCCATCTGGGTGCAGGGTGAAGACCTGCCCATGGAATCGAATCGCGTCGAGCTGGACCCGGAAGTGAAGGATTCGAGCGGCATTCCCGCCCCGCGAGTGACCTACGCGCACACTGAGAATACTCGCCGTCTGATGGAGCACGGCGCCGCGCGGGCTCGCGAGGTGCTGCAAGCGGCAGGGTGCACGGAAATTCTCGACGGCGGCCTGCACCAGCCCGCCTGGCATCTGATGGGCACGGCGCGCATGGGAAGCGATCCGGGGAAATCCGTGGTCAACGCCTGGCATCAGGCCCACGATGTGAAGAATCTCTTCATCGTGGATGGCAGCTCCTTTACCACGGCTGCCGCCGTGAATCCCACTTCCACCATCGGCGCACTGGCCCTGCGTTGCGCCGAGGGCATCTGGGAGCGCCGGAGAGATTGGGGATAGGCGTGCGCTTCCTATTGCAGTTGGCGCTTTCCTCACCCGGCGCGCTTGAGCAATAATGCTTCGGGTTGTGCATCAGCTTTCAAATCGGGGAGGGTTGCCGTGAAACATGCTCCAGAATTCCTGCGGCTGGTCGATGACGCCAAGGGGCGCATTCGCCAGACCGGCGTTCAGGAAATCAAGAAACGCCTGGATGCCCGCGAAACCTTTACGCTCATCGACGTGCGGGAAGACAATGAGTGGGCGAAGGGCCGTCTGCCGACAGCGATTCACATCGGCAGGGGCGTCATTGAGCGCGACATTGAGAATGCGGTGCCGGAAAAAGCCACCAACATCGTGCTTTACTGCGGCGGCGGCTTCCGCTCCGCGCTGGCGGCCGACAATTTGCAAAAGATGGGCTATACCAACGTCGTCTCCATGGATGGAGGATGGCGGGGATGGACGGAAGCCGGTTTTCCCACGGTCGAGGATTGACGGCAGTCTTGGGCGCGGGTGTACTCCTCGATTCCGGTTGGACCGGAATCAAATCAAAGCGCTAACTCCACGTTGAATACCTTCGAACTCGCAATATTGGTGTGGCTGGGGTCGCTGGTGGCGGGCCTGCTGGGGTCGCTGACCGGCCTGGGCGGAGGCATCGTCATCACTCCCCTCCTGGCGCTGGCGTTTGGAGTGGATCTTCATTACGCCATGGGCGCGAGTTTGGTCTCGGTCATCGCCACGTCTTCCGGTGCAGCCGCTGCGTATGTGAAGGAAGGGTTCACGAACATGCGCATCGGCATGTTCCTGGAAGTTGCCACCACCGTGGGCGCCGTGGTGGGCGCGACGATGGCCACGCGCCTTCCCGCTTCGCGGATTGCTATAATTTTCGGAATCGTTCTGCTTTATTCGGCCTACGCTTCCAGCCGCACGATTTCCGCGCACGCTGCGGCGCCGCCGGACCGCATCGCCAAGCTCCTGCGGCTTGACTCTCAGTATCCCTCGGTCGAGGGGCCAAAGGCCTACCACGTGCGGGGCGTTCCCGCGGGCTTCAGCCTGATGTTCGTGGCGGGGACTCTCTCCGGCCTTTTGGGAATCGGCAGCGGCGCATTGAAAGTCATCGCCATGGACCAGGCCATGCACGTCCCCTTCAAGGTTTCCACAACCACCAGCAACTTCATGATCGGCGTCACCGCCGCAGCCAGCGCGGGAGTCTACCTCGAGCGCGGGTACATTGATCCGGGACTTGCCATGCCCGTTATGCTGGGCGTTCTGCTGGGTTCGTTGATGGGTGCGCGCCTGCTGCCCAAAACCCGCACGGCCAGGTTGCGGACGCTCTTTGCCGTCGTGGTGGCGGCGCTGGCCGTGGAAATGATTTATCACGGGATGACGGGAAGAATCTGAAATGGAAAACGCTGCAAATCGCTGGACGGATCAACGGGTTGAGACGATCGTGGCAAATCTGCTGCGCGCCGGGGTAATACTGGCGGCGAGCGTCGTGGCCTTCGGCGGCGCTTTGTTTCTGATTCGGCATGGCCGCGAGATTCCACACTATGGCATCTTTGCGGGCGAGCCCGGGGACCTTCGTTCACTACCGGGAACTTTGGGCGGAGCAGCGTCCTTTGACGGGCGTTATATCATTCAGCTCGGCCTGCTCATCTTAATCGCCACGCCGGTGGCGCGAGTGGCCTTCTCGGTCATTGCGTTTACGCTGGAGCGGGACCGCCTGTATGTGGGCATTACTCTCGTGGTTCTTGCAGTGCTGGTTTTCAGCCTGGCAGGTGGACGCTTTTAGTTCATCTCTGACATGCGAATTCGAAGGGTTGCGGATCGGTGCGGACAGAAATCCAGCACCGGCCGTCTTACTCGCCGTCCACAACGCAACGAAATCCCACGGCGCCCGACCGATCGATGCTCGGCGCCATCAGCAGATATTTTCCGTGCTCATTCAGCTTGTAGGCCTGGGGAAAATACCAGTGCGAGCCCTGCGGCTGATAATAGCTGCCACCGCGCAAAATGGCGGCCCGCGTGTGTGAATCGGTGAATTCCTCTGTCCACTGCCAAACGTTGCCGACTAAATCCATGACCCCGAACGGGCTCGCACCCTGCGCGTAGGCGTCCACATCGGTGGGAGGGCGCATTACGCGGCGGGTTTCCACAGGCGGCACGGCGGCCGCGTTCCATTCGCTTCCCCAGGGGTAGGTGCGGTCATCGAATCCCTGCGCTGCGTACTGCCATTCCCATTCGTGCGGCAGCCGCTTGCCGGCCCAGGCGGCATAGGCGCGCGCATCTTCAAGAGAGACCCAGGTGACCGGCTTCTTCTCCCAGCCCTGCGGATACATGCCGTTCTTCCAGTCGCGCAGAAAATTATGTCCGTCGCGCGGATGATAATGGGTCGCGTCCATGAAGTTTTTGAACTCGGCGTTGGTCACCGGGTATTTGTCGATGTAAAAGGCCTTGATGTCCATGGTGCGAAGATGCCGCCGGCGCGGAGCGTCTTCCCAGGGATATTGCACGTCCACGCCAACGTCGTCGCCTCCTTCGATTTCGATCCCGGAAACCTGGAACTTGAATTGGCCGCCGGGAATGCGAACCATTCCCGCGGGAGGCGTGGCCGCGGGCTTGGTCAGGGCGATGGGAACAATTTCCTGGGGAAGAAACCTCCATTCGTGGGGAAACTCCTGCAAACGCTTTTGCGAAAGCTCGCCCATTCGGGCCAGCAGTTGGATAAGCGGGTCATCCGGCGAATCCGTGATGGCCAGTACGGCTCCATACCCGCGAGCTTCGATTTCAAAGCTCAACTGGGCCGTGCCGCCTTTCAACTCCGGCATGATCTCTACGCCCCTCCATAAATCGTAATAGCGTGTGTGCGGAGTGTGGGGAACGGCAATTTGCCGTCCGGGGACGTCGTATTCATTGCGATTGACAAACGTCCAGAGCGTGCGGCCCTGGCCCGGAAACTTGCCGGCGAAAATTCCATATTGCAGGGTGGGCGTATGCGGCTCCCAATCGGGGCTGACCAGCAAGGGGGCCATGGCGCGCTCGATGGTGGCAATTCTTCGCAGCGCTTCCGCGTCGCGAGGCGTGATTTCATTCCAAATTCCCCAAATGTTTTCCCAGCTTTCATATCCAATGCCGTTGAAGAATGCGTGCTGCAGGTCGTCGGTCTTGTCGCGCCCCCAGCGGCGGCAGATGTTGACCATGTGGCGCGGTTCGAGCCACTTGTATTTGCTCACAGTGGGAATGAAGGAGTATTCCCAATATCCCCAGCTCAGATTGTTCCAGGGAAGGCCGAGATCGACGGTCAGGCTCTCGGGCTCAAGCGCCAAGGGGTGGCCGGTCTGGTCCGAGGCGTCGCGAAAGACGCGAGGAAAGACATCGAGTGTGTCGCCGTTTACGCCGTCGGCGCCGACTTCAGCGAGCAATCGCGCGGTGGCCGTCCAATTCGGCGTTCCTTCGTCGCGCGTGCCCTGGTCCCATACCATGACGGGGAAGAGCACCCGCACGCCGTGACGGTGAAAATCCTGAATCATTTGCCGAATGCCCTCAACCCCGCCGGGCATGTCGCGCAAAAGGTCGTACTGATTGCGGTTGTCGATTCCCAGGTTGGGGTAGGACTGCCATACCAGGACGCTGTCAATCCCTCCATAACGCTTTTGCAAATCATCCAGATAACGGTCAACGGTGTAGTGACCCGCCAAGGGATCATAGAAGTAGCGATCGTGAATCATCATTTGCGGCTGGACGAAGCTCGATTGGGTCCACGCCAGCTCCGCACGGTGGTATTCCGAGTCGTCATAACCTATTCGAATGCGCCGCTCCATGCGCCAATGCTTCAAGTCAGTGAGCCAGGTGGGGAATTCCGCGCTGGTGGCCGGCCCGGCAATCTCCGAGCGAAGCAATTTGATCGAAGTGTCCTGCGCGCTCATGCCCGCGCAGATGAAAAATGAAAGCAGACTGAAGGAAAATATCCGCGATCGCATGCCTGTTTCTCCCACCCCATCGAAAAGTGCGGGCTGCCTGCGCCGGTCAGCCCAAGCGCCGGGTAAATCCCCAAGGCGAGCGCGAGTGAGATGATAATCGAAACCGCTCCGGCTTGCCTAATCCCGGAAATGTGCGTAATCTGCGGGCCATGCAGCCCGACTCTCTCCGCCAACTGCAAAATGAAATTGAAAGATTGCTGGGGCAATTGCGCCACCCGGTGTTGGTGGAGAACCAGACCAAGCTGATGGACCTAGCTGCGGCCAGGTGGCGGCTGAACGTAGAATTCGGCAAATTGGTTTTCACCGCATGGATCGCAGGCAAGTCCATTTCCCGGCGCGTCGAGGAGATTGCTTATCGCGATCGCGATCGCTTTGGATTATTCGTGCGCCGGCCCGGAGGACGCGAAACAACGACACTGGAATTTCGGGAGCTGGCGGCGCCGGAGAGCACCGGACGCGCCGCGGGCCGCGCGGGATTCCGC
>JASIKV010000137.1 GCA_030049455.1 Terriglobia bacterium | reverse complement strand
TCTGGCTGCGTTTCGACCCCGTGATGTCGTGCAATTTGCGCTGCCAGATGTGCTACTTCAGCGACCCGGAGTTTACGCGGAACCATACCGGCCATTTCAGCGCCCCGGAAATTGAGCGCATCGCTGAGGCCTTCTTTCCCTGGACCGCGCAACTCTATGTCGGCTGCGGGACGGAGCCCACCACCTACAAACATTTCATTGACATTGTGGCCCTGGGGAAAAAACACCGTGTTCCCATGGTCGGCCTGGTCAGTAATGGCCAATTGCTGACGGCGGAGCATTTGGAATGCCTGGTCGCCCGGGGATTGGATGAACTCACACTTTCCATTCACGGGGTCACTCGGCAAACCTACGAGCGCATGATGCGCCGCGCTTCCTTTGACAAATTCCTTGCAGTTCTTGACCAACTGGAAGAGATCAAGAAAGGTCATTCGTCGGACCTTCCACAATTGCGCCTGAACTACACTGTCAACCCCGACAATCTGGATGAACTCGCCGGCTTCTTTGAGGTTTTTGGGAAGTACTCCATCCGGACGCTGCAAATCCGCCCGATTGTGGATTTGGGAAACACCGAGTACACGAAAAAAGACCTGACGCCGCACGCCGCAAAATACAACCGGATCCTCACCGGAATCGAGGCGAAATGCCGTGAGAAGGGAATCCGCCTGCTTGCCAACTATGAGGATGTATCGTACGAGAAGCCGAGCACGCGCGCGGCGCTGGCTTCAGAGGCGGTGGTCTATTTGAGCCCTCAAAGCGTCTCCAAGCCGGGATTCGATTGGCGGAAAGAGAACTACCTGGAATACTGCCGGCGGACGGGCTGGTCCTCGACGCTGCTAAGGAAAATCGTGGCTCCGGCTTCGCACCTTGCTTCTGCCTCTCCCATTCTCTCCTACAAAGTCCTTGATTCTTAAACTCTTTTGTACTGTACCCGGGTGCCCACTCGACAATAAGGCTGACTTGCTATCCACAGTGAATCTCCGCCCCGAATAACATCTTCATTTGTTCGCCGACAAAGTGTCATTCCCGCTTAATGCGCTGCGGCTACCGTCCCTTTCGCTTTACCTGCACAGGTCTTTGTGCGGGCCAACATCCTGTTTGGAGGTGCGCAGATGATGAGCAAGGGAATGGGGAGAGCCGGCTCTTCGCGTTGTTTCAAGCATGGACTAGCGGTCGCGGCCTTGATCGCTATCACCGGAAGCATCACCGCACGTGGGCAAGACTTTTCAAGGGGTCGAGGCCGGGTGTTTCAGCCCGGCAATCTGGTGGTCAGCCGCAGCGTGTACGACAATAAGTCCAGCAACGTTACGGTGGGGGAACAACTTCCGCCAAATTGCACGGAATCCAACTGCGTTACGGCCGGGTATAACGGGCTGTTTCCGTATATTTTCAACAATGCTCCCATTGACGGGAGTTTCGGAATCACTTCCAGAATCTTCCTCGACCAGATAACGCCTTTCGGCTGGCCGGTCAATTCTTTGGAAGTTCCCAACAGCCTCCAGCCCTGGATAACCAGCAAGAGCAACCAGGTGGTAACCAGCTTCAGCTCAAAATCCGAATTATCGTTGAACCTTTCCACCGACCATCGCTATCTGACCTTTATCGGATACGTGGCTCCGGTCAATGCCCTCGATGTTTCCAATGCCAACACGCCCGGAGTGATTGATCCGACGAATCCCGTGCCGGGAGCCTACTATCGCGTGGTCACCCAATTGGATGAAGAAGGCAATTACCACTTCACGGAGACCAATGCCTACAGTGGAGACAATGGCCGCGCGGCGATCTTCAGCGACCTTGACGGCCAGAATTACTACTTTACGGCAGGCAATGCCGGCAACGGCAGCAATCCCCAGCCAACGGGGGTTGTGCTGGGCGCGGGCGCGCAATTCATCGATCCTTCGGATGACCCGGAGATCGACCAACTCCCCGGGCTCCCGACTCCGGTCGGCGCGTTTTCGGTCACGGAATTGGGGGACAAGGCGGACAAGGTTGGAAAAGACGACAACTATCGCGGCCTCGCGCTCTACGACAGCGTTCTCTACTACTCCAAGGGCAGCGGGAGCAACGGCGTCGATACGGTTTATTTCGTGGATACAACCGGCAAGGCGTGCCCCAATGGGGTAGGTTTGCCTTCGCCATCTGCGGCTCTGCCCACTGCGCCCTTCAGCGCCTATGATCCCACTACGGGCACCCCGACCAACATGTGCATTCTCTCCGGATTTCCCACGGTGCTGGCAAAGAGCTCGAGTTCCGATCACTATCCATTCGGAATCTGGTTTGCGAACGCCACAACGGTTTACGTTGCCGATGAAGGAGATGGCTACACCGGCGGGACTGACCTCTATACTCACGCCGCCGCCCAAACCCTGGCCGGACTTCAGAAGTGGGTGTTCAACTCCTCAACTCAGTCGTGGACTCTCGCTTACACCCTGCAAACCGGTCTGGAGCTCGGCGTCCCTTATACGGTTCGCGGATACCCCACAGGAACCAATGCCGCCACCGGTCTGCCCTGGGCGCCGGCCACGGATGGCCTCCGCAATCTCACCGGCTCAGTCGATCCCTGGGGAGTTGTAACCATCTGGGCAATCACTTCCACGGTGAGCGGGAATGGTGACACAGGAGCTGACCCCAACCGTCTGGTGGTTATCCAGGACGATCTGAGCAACACCGAAGCTACGACTGCCGCCAAAGAGTGCTTTTTCATGCTTCGAACGGCGGGTTTCGCTGAAGTATTGAGGGGTGTTTCCTTCACTCCCGGCACAGAGGACGATCAGAGTATTTGGTAACGTCCTTCGAGGCGATGCCAGCATCTTCTGTGAGGCGCGAGCTCCAGTTTCCCGGGGCTCGCGCCTTTTGCTTCGTGCTAGTATGGGCACAAGATCAATGTTCAGGAGGTGGAAATGGAATTAAAGGGAAAGCGCGTGGCGATTTTAGCAGCAGACTTATACCAGGAGCTGGAAATTTGGTATCCGCTTCTGCGATTTCGTGAGGATGGGGCCGAAACTGTCGTGGTCGCGGCGGAGGCTGGCAAGACCTATTCCAGCAAGAAAGGTTATCCCGTGGTTGCCGACCGGTCGATTAGCGACGTTCATGCGAGTGATTTCGACGCGGTGGTGGTGCCGGGCGGTTGGGCGCCGGACACTCTGCGTCAGGACGAGCGCATGCTTGAATTCGTTCGAGAAATGGACAAGGCGGGCAAAATCGTCGCAGCCATTTGCCACGCCGGGTGGGTTTTGTGCTCGGCGGGTATCCTGCGTGGGCGCAAAGCCACCTGCTTCAAGGCCATCAAGGACGATATGATCCACGCCGGGGCCCAGTACGTGGACGAGGAAGTGGTCGTGGACGGGAATTTGATTACTTCACGTATGCCCA
>JASIKV010000136.1 GCA_030049455.1 Terriglobia bacterium | reverse complement strand
GGTAATAGCTGATGTCATTTACGCCGCTGGTGGTGTGCATCCAGCCGCAATGCGGATTGAATCCCTGGTAGATGAAGAATTGTCCCCAGGTCGCCGCACCGTAGGCGTCCAATCCTTCCTCGCTGACCATTTGCAATTCCGCGCGGAAATAGAAAGAAGTATGCGGGTTAATCAAAAGCAAAGCGCGGTGATCTTTGGTATTCGACGGAGCGATGGCGATGCCGTTTGAGCCGGACGCCTCGCGCATTTCCATGGGGTCGGGGGGGGCCGCAAGCGCCACCGGTTTGTTTCCATAGAAGGCCTCAAGCTGCTCGAGGTTAACATGCTCAATATCGCCGCCGATGCTTCCCTCGGTGAAACTCAGCGCCATCCACGGCTCAAATTTCTTGATGACGCGCGGCTTCACTTCCGGGTGCTTGTAGAGGTAGTAGTTCAATCCATCGGCAAAGGCATTCATCAGCGTGGAAAGCCATTCCGGGCTCTGGGCGTATTCGTCCTTCAGCGCCTCGGGGTCAATGAACAGCTTCATGCGCAGGTCCTGGTAGATTTTGGACTCGCCTTCCGCCTCCGCCAGGCGGCCCAGGGCGTTGATGTAGTTGGTTTCCACGCGATTGAAGTCATCTTCGGCCTGGGCATATTCCATGCCGAAGACTGCGTCGGCGTCGGTCTTGCCGTAAACGTGGGCGATTCCCCAATCGTCGCGAATGATGGTGACGTTTTTGGCCTCGGCCTCCCAGCGGGCAACCTCAGAGTTGTCGGCGCCGAAGCACCCGCAACAAAAACTTGCACCGGCAAGAATGAGTACCAGCTTTTTAATCAAGCGTGCCTTCCCTAAATCGCGCGGAGGATACCGTGACCGGCGATAGGGTATCAAAACAGGGCGGGGAACTGAAGCGCTACAACGGGGTTCGTAGGGACGCCCCTCGTGGGGGCCCTTCAAGGGGACCGATTCGGGCCCAGGGCGGCCGCGGGGGCCGCCCCTACGATCATGTTAGGCGGTCCGCACGCGTTCACCAATCATGTTGACGGCGCGCAACGCCGCCAGCGCCGCGCCTTCCTGCCACGCGCCCAGGTGGCTGCAATGGTCGCCGGCAAAATAGATGCGGTCGTCCGGCTGGCAGAATTCCTTGTAGGGGCCCTGGTAGTACGATTGATCCATGAATGCATTCGGCCCCGGGTGCGGCGGGCCCACCCATGCGCCGAGGTTGTAGGGAATCTTTCCCCAATTGACATAAATGGGCTTCGCAAGCCGATCGCCGTAACCAGGGTGCAGTTTCTCCACGGAAGCGCGCGAGGCGGCGAGTTTGGCCTCGATCGTGGTCAATTTGCTGAATTCGCCGAATCCTTCAATCGAATACCCGGCCACCAGTACGCCGTTTTCACTCATCATCCGCGCGCTGGGATACCAAACCACTCCCACCGGTGCGTCCATGACGTAGGAGATGCCGCCGTAGATGTTGAAGTCCGTTTCCCAAAAGCGCTTCGATTCCCAGCCGATTTTGTACGCGGCCATGTAAGTGGTGTCCTTGATGGCCCCCTGAATTCGCGGCGAAAAATCGTTGGGGATCGATGGCAGCATGCTGATGGGCAACGCGCAGATGCAATAGTCCGCTTCGATCTGCTTTTTCGCGGTGCCGTGCGTGTAGATGATGCGCACGCCCGAGGGCGTCTTGCGAATCTCTGCCACCGGGGACTTGTACTTCACGACCGACCCCAGTTTCTTCGCAAAGGCGTGGGGAATGCGGTCCATGCCGCCCGCCGGCTGGAACATGGTGGCCTGCATGTCGAGCATCTCTTCAAACATCAGGTTTCGCCAGAAGTTGGCGTCCAGCAGCATGTGCATATCGAGCGGCGGGCGCAGTTCCTGTTCCACCGGTCCGGCCCCTCCGATGTGCACCGCGCCTGAGCGCGACGAGCCCGTGTAGGTGAAATCCGGCTTCAGGTCGCCATAAACGCGCAGGAATTCCAGCATGCGATCGTGGTCGTCCTTGCTCAGATCCTGGTCGAGGGCGTGCTGGTTGATGCACTTGGCCAGCAGTTCGGAAACGTGCCCGCGCGTGTCGTTAATGGCCTGCCGCTGCTCGATGGGCTTTCCGCCGAAGGCCTTGTCCGTCACCATCAGGGTGCTTCGCGAGGTGTTCACTTCCACCTCCAGCGGAACTGCCAGCTCCCGGCAATAGCCCAAAATGGTTTTGTGAATCGAGGGCAGGCGAGCGGGTCCGGCGTTCAGGTAATTTTCCGGTCCCCACTCCGAAGTCTGGGTGCTGCCGTCAATGAATTCCACCTGGGTGCCGCCGCGCAAAGTCCAGTTGCGGCCGCCCGGGCGCCCGCGCGCTTCCAGCACCGTACACGAATACCCCGCCTTGCCGAGCTCGTATGCGGAAACCAGGCCGGCGATGCCGCCGCCGAGGATGACTACCTTCACTCCCTTGCCGGAGCGCGGCGGCAGCTTGATTTCTTCCGCGTGCGCTTCCGGCGCGGACATCAATCCTAATGCGTGCATCGTGGAAAAGGCGGCAGCGAAACCGCCTGCCTCCCCTACACGCTTCAAAAATTCCCGGCGGGTTGCGGGACCCGGCGCGTTACGTTCCGGAGCGTCCAGTCGACTCATGAAATCTCTCCTTCGCGGGAGTGCTTGGCGGAAAGAGTACCTGCAGGCTCCCCAATTCCATTACGGGCACGGTTACGGCGCTGCATATTATGACGTTGAGCCGGGGTCTGAAGGATATCAAAATGTTTTATGCGAACGATAGGGACAAGCCGCACGGCTGCAACTCGAGCGTTGGTTGCATCCTCCGGCTGCCCGCCTCGCAATTTCGATAGAGCGCAGGCCCTCTAGGAAGCGTTTCGGAAAAATCCCCGGGCCTTAGGGGCTCTCGAATCAAAGTTGTTTCGTGGTGTTGGCCCCACGCCGGCATTTGGCAAAACATGCATACGACTGTAAACTAGTTGCTTTTGTTTTGCGTGCGCTAGACAAAG
>JASIKV010000135.1 GCA_030049455.1 Terriglobia bacterium | reverse complement strand
TGACGGAGTCCCCGTGAAAACCGGCGAGAATCGGAACGACGATCGCGGGGGAGCGGCGCGTCTGGAGAAAGTCACGCTTTCGGGATTGCTGAACGTTCTGGACGGCTTCAATGCGCCGGAAAATGTGCCGTTCGTCATGACCACCAACCGGTTTGAGGCGCTGGACCCGGCGCTATTGCGGCCCGGGCGCATCGATTACCGGCTCTACATGGGTGAAGCCTGCGAGGAGCAGAAAATCGAGCTCTACAGGCGTTTCTTTCCCTCGGCCACGGAGCTTGAAGCAATGGAATTCGTGGAAAGCCACAGGCCAGCCGTAACCATGGCGGAGTTTCAGGGCTTGCTGCTGGGATTAGAGGAGGAGGACTCGGCTTCGGATCGTGGACAATCTGATCTAGTTCCGAATCGCCCCCCGCTAATCGCCAATCGCAAATGACTTCATTCGTACCGCAGCGCTTCGACGGGATGAAGGCGCGCGGCGCGGATGGCGGGGGCGAGTCCGCTCAGCAGGCCGACAATAAGCAAAATGACTGTCGAAATCCCCACCGTGCTGAGCGATATGTTCATGTGGATGTCGCCTTTGCCGGAGTTGTCGTCATAAAACTGGCCGTAGAACGGCATGGTGCCGATGGCGGCGGCCAGGCCGTAGGCGAGCAGGATTCCCAGCACGCCCCCGGCAAGGGTCAGCACCAGCGCTTCCGTCAGAAACTGCACGCGAATGTGCCGCCGCTTGGCCCCCAGCGCGCGCCGCAGGCCGATTTCGCGGATGCGCTCATCCACCGCCACCAGCATGATGTTCATCAGGCCCACGCCGCCGATTCCGAGCGTGAGCGCCCCCACAAAAGTAAACAGCGCTTCAAAGCCGATGGTGATGCCGTCAATGATGGGGCGAAACTGCTCGCGGCCGAACATCTGGATGGCGCGCTCGTCTGTGGGCGAAAAATTCTGGCGCTTGGCCACCGCGGCGCGCACCTGGGCCATGGAGAGTTTCTCAAACCGCGGCGCGATGGGCACGTAGACCAGCACAGAGGCGTAGCGCGTGTCCCACAAATCGCCGGCCGTCGAGTAGGGGATCCACGCGGATTCGTCATCGGAGCTGAAGTAATTGCTGTCCTGGATTTTCAAGTCCATCGTGCCAATCACCGTGAAGCGCACACCGCCGATGCGCACGGTTTCTCCCACCGCCGGCCGTCCCGCAAAAAGCTTTTCGCGCAGGCGATACCCGATGAACACCACGCGGCGGCGCTCCATTTCATCTTCAGCGCTGAGCCAGCGGCCCTCGCTCGGAACTTCATTCCGCATCTCGCCGTATTCGGGGCAGACGCCGCGAATGCTGTTGTTCGACATGCGGTCGCCGTAGGAAACCGGAAATCTGCGGACGCTCTCCATGCAGACGGTTTTGACCAGCGGAGCTTCCTGCTGGATTTCCTCCACGTCGGCCTTTTCGAATCGCACCTTCTTGCCGGCACGCTCGCCGCCCGCCTGCTCGCTGGTCTGCGCCGGCCAGCAGATCACCGCGCCCTTGCCGAAAGCGTCAAACGACGCCACCACCACGGAGCGCAGGCTGCTGCCGTAGGCAATCAGCAACGCCACGGCGGCGATTCCCCAGATGATGCCAAGCATTGTGAGGAAGCTGCGCGTGGGCTGGCGCGTCAATGAGGACCAGGCTTGTTTTAGGACTTCGATTAACATAAAGCTCTCAGCTTTCAGCTCTCAGCTTTCAGCAAGCAACCATTCACTCGTCAGCGCGGAGTTTTGACCTTCTTTAACAGGGAGCTGAGCATGCGCTTGACCTCTACAACGCGAGCTGTAAGTCCTTTGAATGGGTCATCCCTTAAATACTGAAGGTCGTGAGCCAGCAACAGATGATATTCCAGTTCAGTGGCCGACCCCATGGCCATTTGGAGAAAACGGCCAAAGTCCGGGTCACCACCTCTACCGCATCCCTCCGCAATGTTTGTGGGCACTGACGCCGCTGCACGACGCATTTGATTTGTCAGGGCGTAAAGCTCCTCTTTGGGAAAGGCGCGCGACTCTTTGTAGACTGCCAAAGTCAGGTGATGGCTCTTCTGCCATACCTGTAGGTTTTTAAAATCTTGCACGGCTTCTCTCCACACTTCTCTGAGTTCGAATAGTTTTAACCGGTCGGCACATATGGCCGCTTGCCCGCTGCTGATAGCTGAAAGCTGATAGCTGACAGCTTAATACTAGCCCCCCGCCTCAAACCGCAATGCCTCGATCGGATCGACGTGCGCCGCGCGCGTGGCGGGGTAAAGCGCGCTGAGCACGGCAATCGAACCCAGCACCGAAAACGACAGTGCGGCGGATTGCCACGTGGGCAGCATTCCCGCGAAAAACGGCGGCATGGGGATCAGATTGATTAACGCGCAGAATCCGTAGGCGACTCCCATTCCCATTCCGCCGCTCAGAAAGACGATGATCATGGTCTCAACGAAAAACTGCTGCAGGATGGCGCGCGAGCTGGCGCCCACGGCCTTGCGCACTCCGATTTCGCGCGTGCGTTCGCGCACCGCCACCAGCATCACATTCATCACCCCGATCCCGCCCAGCAGCAACGTGGTGATTCCAATCGCTCCCAGGAAGTACTTCATCGCAGCCATCAGCTTGCTGAAGGCTTTGGCGTCTTCCACCGTGTCCCAGATGGGAGCGGCTTCCTTATCGAGCGGGTCAAACCGGTGCAGGCGGCCGAGCGCGCGCTTCACCTGGTACTTGCACGTTTCGTGATCGGGCAGCGACCGCGGCGCCACCAGCAACTGGTCGATGTCCGTGGGAAGGTAGGGCGGCACGTTGGGAAAGTCGTTCAGCATGGCGCTGAAGGGGACAAAAATCTTGTCCACGTCCCAGCCGTCGTAGCTGGAATTCTGGTCCTTTGAGGCCATCACTCCGATGACCGTGTAAGGAATCTCATTCAAAATGATCGTCGCACCCACTGCCGGGCGGCTGGAGAAAAGCTGTTTCTTGATATTACTGCCCAGAAAGGCCACGCGGCGGCCTGCCTGCTCATCCCCCCAGTCGTAGAACCGGCCCGTCTCCACCTGAATCGAACGAACATCCGCGAAGGCAGGATAGGATCCGGTGACAATGGGCGACGCGTTGTTGTAAAGGCTGCGCACGTTTACGCTGTGGCGCTCGAGTTCGGGCAGTACGTAGCGGCAGGCGGTGGCTTCCTGCCGGACGGCAGGAACGTCGCTCGCATCCCAGTGGATTTCCCTGCCGGCACGCAGTCCGCCCGCCTGCATGCTGGTGCGCCCCTGGAAGATGATCATCAGGTCTTTGGAAAACGTCTCCTGCTGCTTTTGCTGGCCGACGCGCAATCCCTCGCCCGCCGCCACCATCAAGGTGATGGAGACGATTCCCCACGCGATGCCGAACATGGTCAGGAAGGTGCGCAGCTTGTGCGACCAGAGCGTGCGGAGAGTGTCGAGAAGAAGGTCGGTGAAAACCATAGTTATCACTCGTCAGTCATCAGTTCTCAGTCCTCAGTTCCAGCACCCATGCGAGGGTCGTCACGGACCAACGAACCGTGCCAGCCTGGGATTAATCCTCCAGAAAAAGTTCTAGACTGCCGATAAATAATTACTGAGAGCTGTGAACTGATCATTGGGGTTGAGCCCATGCAGGACTTTAAGAAACTCTTGGTTTGGGAAAAAGGACATCGTCTCACCCTGGCCGTTTACAGACTTACCCGGCCCTTTCCAAGAGACGAGTTGTATGGTTTGACGAGTCAAATGAGGCGGTCTGCAGCATCGATCGCATCCAACATTGCCGAGGGCTGCGGACGAACCGGCCGCGCAGATTTCGCCCGCTTCCTTCAAGTTGCGGCGGGGTCCGCCTGTGAGCTTGAGTACCAATTTTTCCTCGCGCACGACCTTAATTTTCTTGAACCGCAGGATTACCAAAATCTGACTGCGCAGGTCGTCGAGATAAAGCGAATGTTGACATCGCTGATGCACCGACTAAGGAGTCAGAACTGAAAACTGATGACTGATGACTGATTACTGTAAGACGACCTGCTGCCCTTCCTTCAAACCGGCGATCAACTCCGTCTTGACGCCGTTGGAGATCCCAAGTTTCACGGCAAGTTTTTGCTTTCCAGTCTTTGTGCCGGGCGCAGGCGTTTCGACGAAGGTGTTGCGATCCTTGTCGTAGATCACGGCGGCTTCGGGAATTTGCAGCACGTTGGGTTTTTCTTCCAGAATGATCTCCGCGTTCGCGGTCATATTGGCTTTCAATTCGCCGGTGGGGTTTTGAATGGAGACCTTCACTTCAAAGGTGGTCACGTTGTCTTTCTCGACGCCCATGGGGGAGATTTTGGTGACTTTGCCTTCGAATTTCTTGTCCTTGAGCGACTCGACGACGATGCGCGAGCGCTGGCCGAGGTAAACCTTGCTGATGTCCGACTCATCCACCTTGCCGCGCACGTAAACTTCGCTCACGTCGCCCAGAGTCATCACCAGCGTCGCCTGCGAGCCCAGAATCAGGATGGAACTGACCGCGTCACCCACTTCCACATCGCGCGAGAGCACCAACCCGTCCATGGGGCTGACGATGGTTGAGTTGCGCAGGTCTTCCTCCGCGCTGTCGAGGGCCGCCTGCATCTGCGCCACCTGAGCTTTGCTGCGGGTAATTTCCGCGCGGCTCACCGCCACGGCTCGCTGGGCGGAAGTCTGCTTGTTCACTCCGAGCTGATAAGCTTTTTCGGCGTCGTCGAGCGTTGAGGCGGAAACCACTCCATCCGCCGCCAACTTGCGGTTGCGCTCTACTGTGGACTTCAGGAAGGGAAGATCCGGGGCTTCAGCGTCAATTTTGTTGCGCTCGTAGGTTGCCTGGGCGGATTCCACGGCAGCCTGCGCGGCCTGAAGGTTGGCGCGCGCTTCCGCCACGCTGGCCTGTAACTGTTCCTTGTCCAGCTCCACCAGAACCTGGCCGGCTTTTACGTGGTCGCCGTAGTCGGCCAGGATTTTTTCCACGATTCCACTGGCTTTGGATTTCACTTCCACTTTCGTAAGGGGCTCGATCTTACCCGTGGCTACCACGGAGCGCGTCAGGTCGCCGCGGGTGACGCTGGCGAGCTTTGAGGAGTCAATCGACACATTCGGGTGCAGGGCCTCAGCAATGCCGATTCCTCCACCCACCACCAGCAGCGCCAAAATGGCCAAGAAAATCCATCTCTTGCGCTTGCTTCGATGATTGTTCCCCATGCCCGTCTCCCCTTCCCCAGGTGCTGACTGCCTGCTGACCATTCATACGTGCGCGGCTCCGAGATTGTTCCCCAATTCGCCTCCCGCCGCTGGCAGGAGTCGAATTTAGTAGGAAAGCCCGGGCCCGCCGCCCAGGAGAAAATCTCTGACTGCGCCTTTTCAGCTTAGACGACCACACTTCAAGACCGTCACCAGGGGCGTGAGGGACTTACGGAAGGAAGACCTTAGGGCAAGCACACGTCACCGGGAGCTTTTCAGCCCGGTCTGCCAAATCCCGCCAGGTCCAGCCGGCTACATGGGCACCGGCGACTTCATTCTGGCCTTACCCCGGGATCTAGTTGGCACTTGGAGGATTTGTGCTGATCAAACGCCAATCGCAACTTTTGGGGTAGCTGATCACGTCGATTTCCACCTTTGCCAAGCCAGCATCCAGAAAGCCAAGCTGCTTGGCCGCAGCCCATGAGAGGTCAATTACCCTCCCCGGGATGCCCGGTCCTCGGTCGTTGATCATCAACTCAGTGGTTTCCAGATTCTTGAGGTTCGTAACGCGGACTCTTGTACCCAAGGGAAGCTTCCGGTGAGCGGCTGTAAGTCTATCTTTATCAAATATTTGGCCGCTTGCAGTGGGCATCCCTTGGCGCTCGATTCCATACCAACTTGCCATTCCGACTTCAACCTTGGGGACTGGCCTTAAAAGGGGTAAAGTCCCAAGGAGAACCGGCGGCCCAGCTTCGGACGGTGATGACAGGGCAATCAACCCCGCCACCGCACAGCCCATAACCAGTTTCCTCATTCAACCTCCGTTTATCAAAATTCCCTTAAATAGCGTTTTCTAGCCTGGGGTTTATTACGAAAAAGGGGAAGGAAACGTAATAAAGCTACAATATTCTGGAGATTTTGTCAAGGCCAGTTTGGCTGGCCTAACTAGTCGGCACAGTTGAACCTACCAACCGGTAGGTT
>JASIKV010000134.1 GCA_030049455.1 Terriglobia bacterium | reverse complement strand
AAAACCTCCTACCCGTTCATCATGGGCCAGGTGCTTTCCGTCCATACTCTCGAGCGCGACCACGTCGGGCAATTTCAGGTGGTCTGGATCGGCAAACCGGGAACGCATGAAGCAGGAATGATCGGCATCGAATGGGTTGACGCCCGCCACTTCTGGGGCATCGAGTTCCCGCCCGAGGACTGGGGATCGTGAAAATGCGTCCTGCCGCAGGAGAGATGCTGGCCCCGCTGTTGTAATACTCTTATCCGGATCTCCCTTAATTTTTAACATCTTTTTTGGGCCCGTTTCGGCTCTCCGAATGGCGACCCGTGTAGGCTTGCAGCCGGCGCAAGCCAGAGCGAAAGGTCGCATGGGCCGGGGGTAGCGTAGAGGCCTGCACAAATTCACTCATAGGCACCAAGGCCCATGTGCAACTGAGCAATCTGGATTTTTTTACGATGAAAGTATCTACGTTGTGTTGGATATCCGGGACCAGCACAGCTCACGAGCGGTATCGCGTGAATTGGCCCAAGTGCCTATACGACCTATCGAGGGATTTCCCGCACATGGTGGTGGATTTTTCGGCGCGCAGACTTGACGGGGCGCCAGCCTTGGCAGGTCAGTCCAGGTCCGGAAAGTGCAGATTAGAAAACTCTTGACTTTGAGAGGGCAAAGGTTGAGCATTCCGCCCATACCAAGGCAGTCTTTCCCAGGGGTAAGTGGTCTCAACAGTTGGATTGAACAGACCAGGGCAAACTGTAAGACGTACGTTTGACTCATTGCGCCTCCACTCGTGCGCCACGGCGGGCCGTGCGAAAGGGATTGACGCGAATTCATCGTGACGCCCCCGCCAGCGTTGATGTGGAGGAGCCCCTCATGTTTCATACAATCGGCAAGCAGGACTGGTGCGCACACTCGCGCGGCGCGGCCACACTCGTTACCATCACCGTGACCCTCGCATTGGCTTTGGCTGGAATTCCCTGTGCCTATGCCCAGGGGATCATTACTACCATCGCCGGCGGCGGGTCGCCCGCGGGATCCGCTCTGGCCGCGGAGATGATTTATCCGACCTTCGCGGTGGTCGACAAATCCGGGAACCTGTACGTTGCGGCCGTCGAACAGAGCGAAATACTGAAGATCGATACCTCGGGAGACGTCAGCGTAGTGGCGGGCAACGGGATTGCTTCTTACAGCGGTGACGGCGGGCCGGCCACCAGCGCAAGCCTCAACCTGGCGCAGATTTACGTGCTGGTCACGTGCAGCGGGCTTGCCATCGACTCGTCGGGCAACCTCTTTATCAGCGACACATTTAATAATCGCATCCGGCGCGTGGACGCCTTATCCGGGATCATCACGACGGTGGCGGGCAACGGAACTGCCGGCTACACGGGCGACGGCGGACCTGCCACCAGCGCCACCATAAACTTCCCGGAGGGGGTCGCTGTCGATTCCAGCGGAAATCTATTTATTACGGATGATGGAAACGATGTGATCCGGCGGGTGGGCGCCGCGACGGGAGACATCAGCACTGTGGCGGGGACTCCGATTTCATCAACCACCGGATTCCCGACCGCATGCACCAACACCTACTATTGCGGGGATGGGGGAGCGGCGACAAGCGCGGGCTTAAGCTCCCCAACCGACGTGGCAGTGGACGGCTCAGACGATCTTTTCATCGCGGACCAGTACAACAATGTCATTCGCCGCGTGGATGGAACAACCGGGATCATCACCACGGTCGCCGGGAATTATAACCTAGGGTACACCTATTCGGGCGACGGAAGCGCGGCCACCGCCGCCGGACTGTACGAACCCGCCGGCATCGCCGTGGACGCCTCGGGCGACCTCTTTATTACCGACAGCGGGAGCAATGTCATACGCCTCGTGAACGCCCAAACCCAGATCATTACCACGGTCGCGGGTAATGACTCAGGAATTGCCGGGTATACAGGCGACGGTGGAGCCGCCACGAGCGCTGAGCTCAATTTAGGCGTGTTGGGTATTATTGGAACGGCGGGCAAGGTGGCCGTGGACTCTGCCGGCGATATTTTCATTCCGGACATCTCCAACAATCGCATCCGGCGCGTGGACGGCACAACGGGCACCATTACCACTTACGCGGGAGGCGGATCGGGAGGCGACGGTGGTCCGGCTCTTAACGCCATTACCGTGTTTCCCGACTCCCTGGCGGTCGACGCTTCCGGGAACCTCTACATTGATGATACTACCGAGGGGCGCATCCGCCAGGTCGACGCTTCAACCGGGGACATCACAACGGTGGCGGGTGACGGTCTCGCCCTGCCGTTCGCGGCGAGCGGTGATTCCGCTACCAGCGCCAGCTTTGCTTTCACCGTGAATGGCATCGCTTTGGACAGCTCGGCCAATCTGCTGATTTCCGACACCTGGGATGATCTCGTTCTCCGCGTCAGCGCCAGCACGGGCGTCATCACGGTGGTGGCGGGCGGCGGCGCGTGCCCCTACCCTAATCCAGGCAGATGCTTAGGGGCAGGCTATGTCGGCGATGGCGGTGCCGCGACCAGCGCTTTGCTCGATGGACCGCGCAGCCTGGCCGTGGACACAAACGGCAATCTCTTTATCGACGACCGAGGTGACAATCGCATTCGCCGCGTAGATGCCACGACGGGGATCATCACCACCGTGGCGGGTATCGGAAACGCAGGGTTCAGTGGAGACGGCGGTTTAGCCACCAGCGCCCAGTTGGACATGCCCGTTTGCATGACATTGGACAGTTCCAACAATATCCTCATCTGCGACGGTGCCAGGGTACGGCGGGTGAGTGCCCAGACGGGGAATATTACCACCATAGCCGGCAATGGGAGCTCGGTGTTCGGCGGGGACGGCGGCCCGGCGACCAGCGCGGGAATCGACCCGCTCAACCTCGCGGCCGACGCCCAGGGCAACATTTTCATCGCCGACGCCTTTAACCAGCGAATCCGCCGCGTGGACGCGTCCAGTGGGATGATCAGCACGGTTGCGGGCAGCGGCCCCATTGCCTCAATTAACCCCGTCAGCACGCTAAGCGGCGACGGCGGCCCGGCAACCAATGCAACCCTGAATTACCCCTACGCAGTTCAGGTGGATCATTCCGGGAACCTCTATATTGCCGACGCTGCCAACAATCGCGTGCGAGAGGTATCGACGTTTCCCTATGCCAGCCTTGTGACCACCAGCCTTTCGTTTGTCAAGCAGGCTCTCAATACCACCAGCACGCAGCAGGCTGTCACCTTGACCAATACGGGCGCGGTTTCGCTGAACATCAGCAACATCTCTGCCAGTGGGGACTTTGCTGAAACGAACAATTGCCCTAGCAGTCTTCCCACAGGGCAAGCCTGCACCATCAATGTCACGTTCACGCCCACAACCAGCGGTTCGCTCGACGGCGACCTGACCATCGCGGATAACAGCCTTGCGGCCGGGACTATGCAAACAATTCCTCTGAGCGGGGTTGGATTTGAGCCGACGGTCAACTCGCCTCCTCCCATTGTCCTGCCGCCGACACCGACCACTCCGCAGCCTTTCGATCCGCCGGCTTCGGGAAGCGCTCCGGCTGCACCATCGAACGGACCCGGCCGCCAGGTTCTTCCCAGCCACCCCTTCAGCGCGCAACCGATCCTGCCCGCGACCGCTGCGCCCGCGGTGAGGTTCTCCTCCACTTCGCTGACCTTCGCGCGGCAAGGTGTAGGGACCAGCAGCGGCACGCAGTCCATTGTGGTGGTCAATGCCGGCCCGGATTCGATATCGAGCTTTAGCATAACGGCCAGCGGAGACTTTACACAAACCAACTCCTGCACCCAGAGCGAGGCTTCCGGCGCATCCTGCACCATCGATGTCACCTTTAAGCCCACCGCCGGGGGTCAACGCAGCGGCACGTTGACCGTAGTCGAAAACGGGAGTGACGGAAACAGCGAGACTTTGACCGTGACGTTGAGCGGGACTGGGGAGAGGAATGCCGGCGGGCAGGTTACAGATGAAACTCCGGCCCCCTCGCCCCAGGCGCCGGAGAAACCTCAATCCTGAATTGAATAGCAGCCGCGGGAAGGAGAGAAAAGCCGCCAGGAGAAAAGGGTCTATCAATGGAGGCGTCAGCCTAAGAACGAATCCACTCTCTTGAAAACGATTCTTCTTGCAACCAGCCGCTTGCTGAAGAACTCGGCCGTTTTGAACGCTCGGGATTCAGCCTTCGGAGGGCGCGCGTGCGTGGTCACCGGGGCGGGCAGTCTTGCGACGCTCGCAGGGCGCTGCCACAGCTCCCTCCCGCGCCATTCTTGACAACCAACCGATTCCATCTGAAAATGCTTAAACGGACTTGAGTCGCACGGCTGGGCCCCGCTCGACCCCGCGGTGACGTTTGACTCGGACCGGTCGGAAGCAGCCCACATGTGCCGCGGTAGCTCAGGTGGTAGAGCGCAGCCCTGAAAAGGCTGGCGTCGGCGGTTCAACTCCGTCCCGCGGCACCATTCCTTCCAATAACTTAGCGATTCCCGACAAAGGCGGCGCGGGAAAGTGAAGCCAGCGTCCGCGGGAATGCGTGCCAGCCAATTTTGCCAGGAACCTCGGCTTCTTCTCTATCGACTTTGAGCCGTGCATCTCCCCTATTGAATTCGAGCAGCGTCGCCTGCCCCGCCGCGCTGTGGGGAATCGTCTCGGCGGGCAGAAGATATTCCAGCGCGTGCCCGGAAGGAGTCCAGAGGCGGCCCATCCATAAGATCAGGCACTTACTTGATCGCCATCGTTAACGGTACGCCTTGCGTCCCGGACGGTTGAGTAAGTCCCAGAACGGCGGCCAACGTAGCCACAAGGTCGATGGGCTGGCAGGCATTGGCATAGAAGCCCGGCTTGAAGGCGCTGCCCCAGAAGATCAGCGGAACCTGTTCATCATAATTCCAGGGAGTACCATGCGTCGTGCCGGTGGGATTGGAAGTGGGCACGGCGAAAGGGGCAAAGATTACGAAAACATCGCCACTGCGCTTGGGATAAAAACTGTTGGCCGCTTTGCGGGCGAGTGGCGAGTTGGGCAACGTGCCCGTCAGAAACTGGGTGCGAGTAAATGCCGCAGCCACGTCGGGCTGGGAAGAGGCGGCCTCGGCTGCAATTTCTTCGGCCTTTGATTCGGAAACGTTTTGCCTCTTTATCGTATCGCGGTCAAGATAGAGATAGAGTTCGTCCTGGCTGACAATCCAAGGGCCCGGACCGAAGGCATCGGTCAGGGCCTTCTCGGCGGCGGTACGAACGGCTTTTGATTGGGCCGTCCCCAGGCCTAAATTATGCTCTTGGACGAATGCCGGAGTAGGCGCCACGCCGTGATCGGCCGACAGCGTAATCAAAACGTTCGCCAAACCCACCTGCTTGTCCAGATCGTTCAAAAACGCCGCCAGGTAGCGGTCGGTGCGGAGCGTGGTGTCTGCCACTTCTTCGCTGTATGGCCCAAAGCGGTGACCCACATAGTCGTTGACGCTGAGGGACAACGTCAGGATATCGGTGTCGGGGCCGCGGCCCAAACGCTCGTTATGAATGGCAGCCGACGCAAAGCTGAGTTCAAGCTCATTCATAAACGGTGTGTTGTCCACCCAACTGAGAAACTTAGGACTGGGACAGGACTCGTCTGATGATGGTCTGTATTCCGAGAGCACTTTGCCTGCGGCTCCAGGAGTGTCCGGCAGCGCTTGCCACTTCTGCCCACAATACTTTTTCGCCGGCATCTGCCGGTTAAAGTCATCCACCCAAGCCGGGAGTGTCGCCATGTAGTAGGTGCTGCTCACGAAGTGCCCGGAAGGCGTGTCATACCAAAACGCCGAGGAAGCAGTATGCCCG
>JASIKV010000133.1 GCA_030049455.1 Terriglobia bacterium | reverse complement strand
GCAACGGGCGCGCCACTCACACCGGGATGGCTGCTGGGCGATGGCTTTTCGGGACTCGTATATAGCCTTCGGGGGCCAATCACGCAATCCATTGAAGGCAAAGAGCTGGCGCAGGGATTCGGGTTGACCATAGGATGATTGCTCGCCTCGCGGCCCGTCGCGGGTACGGGCTGAATCAAACCAGAATTTGTCACCGGTTGGTTCTGTGCGCCTGCCCCGGAGTATGATCTCGCCGGCTGCGGCTGTGAAGGCACATTGCCATTCACATAGCGATTGTGCTGAGCGTCATATACAATCGCGGAACTCTCCGATCCTTCACTTGGGCGAGGCGAGCCCACCTGAATTCCCTGGCTCAAGGCCGCAGGAGACGGCTCCGTTCGCCCCGGCAACCACGCTGATGCCAGGGGAGCGATGCCCGGTTCCTTTACCCTCCCACCGGAAGCCGGATTGATGTTCAGCATCAGGTTCGTAGTCAGCATTCCTCCCTGCCTGAACGTCACGCTGCTCACCACTCCGCCGCCGCAATTACCTCCGCAGGCGTTTGCTTCCTGCCCCCGCTGCGCGCGTACTGTCCAGCCTATCCAATTCGGACCACTGTACCAGGTGACCAGGGCCGGAGACCACGCACGGAAATTTCCAGGGAACCATACCCAGCCTCTTCCGGGGAGGAATTTCCACCAGCCGTAGTGGTAGGGCAGCCATCCCCAGGGTTCGGCGCTAATCCAAGTGTAACCGTATCCGGGATACCAGCACCATCCCCCGACCGTGTAGGGCGCCCAATCCGCCGCAACCGTCGTGGGGGTCCAACCGTAGCCGAGCCCGGCGACATTCGACCAGTTGCCGTTTTCCTGAAGGTCCGTCCACCCATAGGGGGCCTCGGAGGCGTCGCCATCATAACCTTGCGGAGTGGGAACGGTGGAGGATGCGTCCGCGTCGCTCTCGCGGTCGTCGACCCAATGGTCCCAATCATCCTCAGTAATTCCCTTGGAAACGACCGTCGGCTCCGACGCGCCGGGTTGCATCAGCAGGGCGTAGTCCTTATCGATGGTCATGCGCCCCAGGTTGCCCTGCGCGTTCACGGTCCCGTCAAAAACCTCCACGCGCTCGACTTCCTGGTCCAAGTCCACGCGGAACATTGTGCCACCCTGGGCAGTCAGGGTGCCATTCGTTGTGTCCACCTGCAGGGTATCGCCGCGACCGGACGGGAGAAGGTGAAATGTGGCGTAGCCCTGGCGAAGCTCCACATGGTTATTCTTTCCCCCACTCGCAGCTGTGCGCAGCTCGCGGAGCTCAAGCAGCGAAAGCTCGCCCAGGCGAATTGTGCCGCCGTTTTCAAATTGAATTTCAGCGTAGCTGTCTTCCCCCGTGGACAGCTTGAAGCCTTCCTCTAGCGGAGTGTTCACGGGTGCCTCGGCCCACCCCTGCATCTCCGGACGCTGCACCGCGACCGTGCCCTCCACGAAGCCAAGCCGAATCACCCGGGTGCTGGAAGCGTCCTGCGCGCACGCGGAACCCGCGGCAATCACCGCAGCAAGCCCTGCTATAGGCAATATCTTTGAAAATCGGACGCGGGACACCATGGGCCACCTCCCGACCTCTTGCCGGTTGGCTTTATCCCCTACCCTACACCTACCTAGACGAGTCAGCAATCCTTTAAGTTGCATCGCCGGCGGGACCAAAGTCATGGTCCTTAAGTGCTTGGGAACGCGCGGTTTTTACTTGTTTTCCTGGATTCGCTTCATAATGTCCTCGGCGCGCACCTGGGCCAGGTGCAGGAACCGGGGGTTTGTGGAAATTTTCTCAAGCGTGGGAATCATCAGCGAGGGCTCAACGTAGTCATGATTATCCATGCCGTCTTCGATTTGCAGAAGAAGCTGGGGAAGGCTCAGGTGATCGTACTTCATATCGTACTCAAGCTGGATGATCATTTCTTCCACATTGCTGATCTTATCGAGAAAATCCGCAAGCTGCTGCGCGTCACGGTTTTCTGTGAAATTGAATCGCACTCGGTAAATTTCGACGCCGGATTGATAGGTGAATTCCTTCAGGCCCATGTTTGCCACACGATGGCGGCTTTCAAGATCGAGGCCACGGAAATCATTCAGTGAGTCGGCAAGGGAAAAAATATGCGCCGACGCTTCCGGCGTAATCTGGATGGGACGTGGGGAAGGGGGATCATTCAGGCTGTGGGAATCGTACGTTCCCTTTCCGTTTGAATCGACACTGAGGGCAATGTATTCCGGCGAGCTGCCCTTGAGAGTTCGGGTGAAAGTGAGTCGAGGGGCGGATTCGGTCTGCTGTGCCTCGAGGGTATGGACCCCCGGAAGGAGCGCCAGGAGGGCTGCGGCGATGCAAGGTGGGAACAGACGGCAAGCCTTGAGGATGGACTTGATGGCGAAACGACCTCCATGTGCGATTCCGATTAAATCAAAAGTCGGGCACCATGCCGGTTTGTCCCTTATGGGGGCATCAGGCGTTCAGGACTGTTCCGAAACCGACTCCTCGGCGGGCTGCCACGACTTGAATCAGGAGGATCAACGCTCTTTGTCACTGCCCCTGGGTCAACGCGGCCATTTCCTTCTCTTCGATATCGAAGTTGGCGTAGACGTGCGAAACGTCCTCGTGATCCTCCAACTCCTCCATCAGCCGCAACATCTGGTCCGCCTGCTTGCCCGTGAGCTTCACATGATTTTGCGGAACCATGGAAACCTCAGCGGCCGCGGGCGTAATCTGCGCTTCCTTCAGCTTATCCACCACCGCCTGGAATTTGTCCGGTGCGGACAGAATCTCCCAGTTGCTGCCGTCGTCAATCATATCGTCGGCGCCCGCTTCAGTGACGATCTCGAGAAGCTTCTCCTCATCCGCCTTGTCCTTCTCCACCACCACGTAACCTTTTTTGCTGAACATCCACGCCACCGAGGCGCCAAACGCCCCGCCGTGCTTGGAAAAAAGGTGGCGGATTTCGGAAGTGGTGCGATTCTTATTGTCAGTGGTGACTTCCACGATCATGGCAACGCCGCCGGGTCCGTAAGCCTCGTATATGGCCTCCTCAATAACTGTCCCGGGCAGTTCGCCCGTGCCTTTCTGAATCGCACGCTTGATATTGTCCGCCGGCATGTTTTCCGCTTTGGCGGCTGCGATGGCCGTGCGCAGGCGGGGATTTGCGTCGGGGTCGCCTCCGCCGATCCGAGCGGCGACCGTCATTTCCTTGATAATCTTGGTGAAAATCTTGCCGCGGCGAGCGTCCGCCGCACCTTTCTTGTGCTTGATTGTTGCCCACTTTGAGTGGCCTGACATAAAAACTCCGTCCTTTCAATTTTATGCTGTGTCCCCCAGGGCAACCCGTTCCAGGCAAGGGTTAGAGGTTGCGCGAGAATGACTTTTTAGCGGAGAAAATGTTACCACAAGGACTCGCCGGAAAGCTATTGCGACGCGAGCGGCAGGTTCGCCTGGTCATTCGACTGCAGTGGCTCAAAAGCCAGGTAGGGCGTGAAGTCCGGCTTGATTTGGAAGCTGTTGCGCACGCCGGCCGCGATTGAATCGAAGATCGACACGGGCGGCAATGCCAGAATCATTTCAATCGCTTTCATGATGCTTCATTGCGAATAAAAAATCGAGCCCCGGCAAGGCAGGGGCTGACGCCGAACGCCTCCGTGCGAAACAAAGTAAGTTTCCTCCCGTCCGACAGCGCAGTATACCATGCCCACCGAATTGGCTGATTCTGGACGCGAAAGCCTGGTGAGTTTCGGGAAAAATTATCGCGGATTCCGCCTGGCCGTGCGCATCCTGCGGCGGACGGTTTCATGGTTTGTGGTAAGGAATGACACTTGCGCGTTGACCGCGATGGGGGATTTGTAGTGCAAGCTGCGCGTGTACTCACCGCCGGTTTGCAGGTATCTCGATTTAGCCTGATCGGAAAGGTAAATGTCCAGGATTTCCTTCAACCGCTGGCCCAGCTTCGGAGAATCGACCGGGAAGATAATCTCCACGCGATGGCTAAGGTTGCGCCGCATCAAATCCGCGCTGCCGAGGAAGACTTCTTCTTTTCCGCCGTTATGAAAGTAATAAATGCGGCTGTGCTCCAGGAAGCGGCCCACAATACTGATGACGCGGATGTTTTCGCTCAGACCAGGGACGCCGGGCCGCAGGCAGCAAATGCCGCGCACCAGCAGGTCCAGCTTCACGCCCGCCTGCGAAGCCTGATAGAGCAAGCGGATCATGTCCGGATCTTCCAGCGCATTGACTTTGAAAACCAGGTGTCCGGCACGCCCGGCCTTTTGGTGCGCGATTTCGCGGCCGATCAGCTCCACCAGCCGCTCGCGCATATTGACCGGAGCCACCAGAAGCTTTTCGGGACTCTGCCGCGCCGCATACCCCGTGAGGGCGTTGAAAAAATGGGTGGCGTCGGCGGCAATCCTCTCATCGCAAGTGAGCAAGCCCAGGTCCGTATAAAGGCGCGAGGTGGAAGGATTGTAATTCCCCGTCCCTAGGTGCACGTAGCGGCGAATGCCGTCGCCTTCGCGGCGCACTACCAGGGCGATTTTGCTGTGCACTTTCATTCCCACCAGGCCGTAGACCACGTGCACGCCTGCGTGCTCCAGCGTCCGCGCCCACTCAATGTTGCTTTCCTCGTCGAAGCGCGCCTTTAATTCCATCAGCACGGCCACTTGCTTGCCGTCCTCAACTGCGTCAAGTAACGCTGCGACGATGGGCGAGTTCCTGCCCACGCGATAGAGAGTCATCTTGATGGCCAGCACGTTCGGGTCGCGGGCCGCCTGGCGCAGGAATTCCACCACCGGCTGGAAGGAATCATAGGGGTGGTGCAGCAGGTAATCCTCCTGGCGGATCAGGCTGAAGACGTCTTCCTGGCAGTCCGCGCCGAGGCTCGGGGGAGTTTTCGGCATGAAGGGCTTCTCTTTCAGCTCCGGCCGGTCGACGGCATACAACTCCATAAAGCGGTCGAAATCCAGCGGCCCCTCGGTCCAATAGACGTCCTGTTCCTGAACGCCGATCTGCCGGGTGAGAATGGAAAGAATCCGCTCCGGCATCTCCTTGGCCACTTGCAAGCGCACAACCGCCAGGAAGCGCCGTTCGCGCATCGCTTCCTCAATAGTCTCCAGCAAATCGTCGCTCTCGAGTTCCTGGACGGCAACTTCTGCGTCGCGCGTTACGCGGAAGGGCGACGATTCCACAATTTCCATTCCCGGAAACAGCAGGCCCAGGTTGGCCGCGATCACTTGCTCGAGCCAAATGAACTTATAGATCTTTCGCGAGGGCGGTGAGGGAGGAGCATCGAGTGGAGCCGTTTTGACCGGAACCAATTGTGACAGAGTGTGAGGAACCTTGACGCGCGCGAAGTGCTCCTGGCCCTTCTGGTCGCGCACCACCACCGCGAGGTTCAGGCTGCGATTTGAAATGTGCGGAAACGGCCGGCCGGGGTCGAAGGCCAGCGGCGTGAGCACGGGAAAGACGTGATGGTGGAAGTAGGCATCGACGGCGGCGCGCTCCTCGCCATCGAGGGAGGCAACGTCGTGCACGAAAATCCCCTGCTGCTCAAGGGCGGGTTGAAGTTCCCTTCGCCACAGGTCGTGCGCATGCGTGCCCAGCTCCAGAATTTTCTCACGAATTGTTTGCAGTTGCGCTCCCGCCGGACGCCCGCCACGCGCGGTTTCGCCGCGGCCGCTCGCCGCCTGCTTCATCAAGCCGCCCACCCGCACCATAAAGAACTCATCCAGGTTCGAGCCCAGGATCGAAAGGAATTTGACTCGCTCCAGCAGCGGGTTGGCGGAGTCCGTCGCTTCCTCCAGGACTCTGGACTGGAATTCCAGCAGGCTCAATTCGCGGTTGATATATAGGTCCGGGCTGTCCAGGGGGACGTTTTCGGGCCGGGTAAGCGGCGGCTCCGGAGAAATTACCGAGTCCACATTACTCTCCTTGTCGCCTGAATTCTAGAGGCGTGGGAAGTAAATCTTAATGTGTTTCAGGCCGCAGGGCAACCCTGCCTCAATGAATTTTCGTACCGGATTATGTTTCAGGAATGTGAACGGCGCGTGCCCTCAATTCGGACCCTTGAAACGCTTAAAGGTTATTTCGACGGTCACTCGAGCGGCCACGGGCACGCCGTCGCGCTTGGCGGGATTGAATTTCCATTTCTTTACAGTGTCGATCGCGCTTTGATCCAATCCGCTGCCCAAGGGTTGAGACTTTTCAAGGACGTCGCTCACATTTCCCTGCGTATCAATGGTGATCCAGAGGGTGACGACCCCTTCAATGCCCCGGTCTCGGGCTGCCGGGGTGTACGGCGGGTCGGGCTTAAGGATAACTGTGGGCGGCGTCACGCCCGCTCCCGGCGCGGCGACTCCCTCATCGAGATAAACGGCAGCCACGAAACCTTCTATATGGTCACCATATAGGATTTTATCCACGCCCGGCGGCGACTCGACCTTCTCGACAAACGTCACGCGCTCGCCGCACTTCAAATGGGTGGCAATCTTGCCCAAGTCGCCGGGCACTGAAAACACCGGAACGTCGGAATCGCCTGGCCCGCAGATGAGCTGCACTGAATCACCGCCTGCCAGCGAAGGCGGCATTGTCGGAGCAGGTGGAGCCTTGGCAACAAAAGGCTTCTCAATGCGTGCATCGCGAACAGCGTCTAAGAGCGATGTTCCGGCTCCAGCCTTGCGCAGCGCTTCAAGACTGTCGGGGCCGGCAAAAAAATCGACCCCGCGTTGCCGGACTTCCTGGGCGATTCCATCCTGGTCCTTCACCGTTCCCAGCTCCTGCAAAAGCTCCTCCTTGCTGAAGGGCCGCGGCGTGGCGGCACGCAGTGCGCTAACAAGCGCATCCGGGGCGCCCAGCGAGCGGATTTCGTCGAGATAATCCTGGCTGGGCCGAAAATCGATGCCGCGCGTCAGCACCAATCGAAGTATGTTCTCACCGGGAGTCTCTGCGCCCACCAGCATTCTGATTTGCGTGGCGCTCAGCGGTTTGGGAATATCCGCGTGCCAGCCCTGGCGCAGGGCGTCCAGAACAAATCTGTCGGCTCCCCACTTGCGGAACTTCTGCAAGACGTCGTCAGTTGGTGGGAAGTCGATCCCGAATTTCTGGATTGTCGCGACAATCTTCTTGCTGGGAGTGGATTGGGTGAGCATGTCGTGGACTTCATCAATGGATAAAGGAGGGCGGCGATCCTGCGCAGCCGCAGGCGCTGCCAGACATCCAGCGAGCAGAAGCAGAGTCAGCATTCGCTTTACGCCGGTCAGCATATTCCCCAGCATACACCGCTTTGACCGTCGGTTGCGCACCCCCTGATCCTCCCCCTGCTCACGGGTTGGAAACCCCTGCGACGCCGCCACTGACCATATTCAGGGTTTCCACCCGCGCGCGCGTGGCCCTATAATGAAACTCAGGTTCGGAATGATGTCCGTATCTGAAAACGCGCTGCGCGCGGCTTACGCTGAGTGCCAGCGGCTGGCGAGCCGGCATTACGAAAACTTCCCCACGGCATCGTATCTTGTCCCTCGCGACAGGCGCGACGCCCTGGCGGCGATTTACGCCTTCGCGCGATATGCCGACGACATTGCCGATGAGCCGGGTGTTGAAAACCGCCTGGAGAAACTCGCCGCCTGGCGTGCCAAGCTGAATGCCTGCTATGAAGGCAGATTCGATCATCCCGTTTTCCTCGCGCTGCGCGACAGCGCGGAGCGCTTCCACCTTTCGCGCGAGAATTTTGAAAACCTGCTGCGCGCCTTTGAGTCTGACGTGGTGGTGAACCGCCACCCTGATTTCAATTCCCTGCTCAACTACTGCACCTGCTCGGCGAACCCCGTAGGGCGGCTTGTCCTGGAGCTGTTCGGCTACCATGACCCGCACCTCTTCGAGCTTTCGGACCACATCTGTACCGCCCTTCAACTGACCAACTTCTGGCAGGATGCGGCGATTGATTATTCGCGCGACCGAATCTATCTGCCCGCGGAAGACTTGGCGCGTTTCGGTTATACGCTCGATGACCTGCGCGCCGGCCGATGCGACGAGCGATGGCGGCAATTGCTGACCTTCGAGATCGCCCGCACGCGCGAGCTTTTTGAGTACGGGAGAAGTCTGCCGGAGGAAGTTCAGCCGAAGTTGCGCACGCAACTGCGCGTGACGTGGCTGGGCGGCACCACGATTCTTTCGAAAATCGAAGCGGTCAACTATGATATCTTTCACCGGCGCCCGTCGCTGAGCAAGTGGGACTTCCTGCGGCTCTATTTTCGCGCGCTGCGGGCCCCCCTCAGGGCGAGCGTCGCGCCGGCGCCCCCGGTCAGCATTCCATCATGAACGCGTCATCGCGAAACGCCCACTTTACCAACGCGCGCGTCACCAATTTCTATTACGCCTTCGTTTTTCTTCCGCGCGAAAAGCGCCGGGCGATTGAGGCCGTTTATTCCTTCGCGCGACGCGGCGACGACATTGCGGACAGTGGCTTGCCGGCGGATGAGGCCGCTGCCGCGCTCGACCGCTACCGCCGGATTTTCGACGCCTGTTACACCGGAAACACCACTCTGCTGGACGCCCCGGAACTGCGCGCGCTGGCCGAGGCGATTCAACGATTCAAGATTCCCCGCAAGCCGTTTGAAGACCTGATTCTGGGCCTGGAGATGGACCTAACCGGCGCGCGCTACACGACCTTTGATGATCTTTCCCTCTATTGCTATCGCGTGGCGTCCACCATCGGGCTAATCTGCATTGAAATCTTCGGCTACCAGAATCCCCGCACGCGCGATTATGCCGTGAATCTCGGGACGGCCTTGCAGCTCGTCAATATTCTCCGCGACGTTCAACGCGACGCGCAGCGCGGGCGAATTTATTTTCCGCAGGAAGATTTGGATCGGTTCGGAATCCGCTCCGGTGAACTGCTGGCGGGCGCCTACAACGATCCCTTTATTGAATTGATGCAATTCGAGTGCGACCGCGCGCGGCATTATTTCGACCTGGCCTGCATGATGCTGCCTGCTGAAGACCGGCCGTCCATGAAGGCGGCGGAAATCATGGCGGCGATTTACTGGAACATCCTGAAGCGCATCCAGAGGCGCCGCTACAACGTGTACGGGAAGCGCGTGCGAGTTCCCCGCCCGTTGAAACTTTGGACGGCATTTGCGGTATTTCTAGGGGCTGAATGGCATAAGTAGGGCACAGGGGACGGAGAACAAAGGTCACAAAACGGCAGTCAGAAGCCCGGAGACAGCATGGAGTCTTCGCTTAAGCTCACCGCTCTCCTGCAAAGCCCGCACCGCACCACGCAATTTCCACCGGCTCCTGTCTCCTGACTCTTATTCGCGGCAATGGAATTTGACGTCATCATCATCGGCGGAGGATTCGCAGGCCTCGCGGCGGGAGTGGCGCTGGCGGAAGCGGGCAAGCGCGTTTGCCTGCTCGAGCAGAAGCCTTACCTCGGCGGGCGGGCGCGATCATTTCAGGGCCCCACCACCGGTTCCATCGTCGATAACGGCCAGCATCTTTTCATGGGGTGTTACCACTCGACGATTCAATTCCTCAAAACCATTGGAACGCTCGACCGCGTGCGCTTCCAAACCACACTCAGCGTTCCGTTCCTGGATCGCGACGGCAGGCTTACACATCTGAATTGTCCCGCGCTGCCTTCACCCTGGCATTTGTTTCTGGGAGTGTTGCGCTCGGGCAGTTTTTCACTGAAGCAAAAGCTGGAAGTGCTGCGGATGGGCAAGGCGTTGCGCAATGGCGGAGCGGGCTTCGGCCCATCGGACGCGGAGAGCGTGACCGCGTGGCTCAGCCGGCGCGGCCAATCGGAAGGTTTGCAGCGGAATTTTTGGGATCTGATCTGCATCGCGGCAATGAATGAAGACCCGCGCGCCGCCTCGGCAAAACTTTTCGAGCGCGTCGTGAGGCTGGCGCTTTTCTCCGCGCCTGAGGATTCGCGGCTGGGCATGGCGCGCGTGGGATTAAGCGAGTGCTACACCGCCGCGGCGCAATCGTTCATTGAGTCGCGCGGCGGCCGCGTACAGGTGGGGCGCGGCGTGAATCAATTGCTGATTAAAGAGGGAGCTTGCCGCGGTGTGGACGCGGGCGGGGAAAGAATTGTGGACCTCCCCGTAATCGCCGCACTGCCCTGGCACCAGCTTGCCACTGTGTTGCCGGGCGAACTGCTGCGCGGCGAGCCATTCTTTGGCGGCGCGCTGGCGCTGCGGCCTGCGCCCATCATCTCCATCAACTTATGGTTTGACGCGCCGATTACCGACCTGGAATTTGCGGGCCTGCGCGGAACCACTATCCAATGGCTTTTCGACCGCAGCCGCATTCTGGGCGATAAGAGTCATTACATTTCGCTGGTGCTGAGCGGCGCGCGCGAGCACGTGAGCCGCTCGAAGGAAGAGTTGCTGGCAATATCCCTGCGCGAGCTGGGCGAAATGCTGCCTGCGGCGCGCAAGGCAAAGCTGCTTCACTCGCTTGTGATCAAAGAGCGCTTCGCCACTTTCTCACCCAGTCCGGAGGCCGACGCACTGCGCCCGCCCGCGCGCACGCCCATCCACGGCTTATTCCTTGCCGGCGACTGGACCGCCACAGGTTTGCCCGCCACAATTGAAGGCGCGGTTCAAAGCGGTTATGCTGCCGCGAGGGAATTCCTGGGAATGCAATAATGCAACTTGGGCGTCCCACCCGCGCTGCAGTTCGCCGAGGACAAATGCCTAAGAGTCTCCATCGGCGCGCAGGCAGGTCAGTCCTTTGGGTGACGGCGATTGATTTGCTGCCTTTTAGCCGCCTGCAAGACCTTCCTCCTGCGAAAGAGATGGGCGATGGCAGTTGCTTCCGCAAATTCCCCGCCGCAATCACCGGTTGGGCGACTGGGGTGAAGCAGATTGCTTGGAGGCCTGGTCAACCTCTTTCGGATTTCCCACCTTTTCCGAAGCGCCGACGTTGAATATTTTGAAATCCGAATATTCGTGCAGATTCCTAAGGCTCCGGCCATTCCACTCGACGCTCACCTTCACTTCGCGGGGCAGCCAGAATCCTCCATTGACGGTTTTGAAGCGATTCTCGCTGAAATCAATCTCCGTGGTCTCCTTATCGAGCCGCACCTCGGGCAAGGGCCTCAGCAGGTCGGTTTGCATACGGATGATTTCGTAACTCGAAGCATCCACCCAGGCCAAGCCCTGGACAAAGGTGGGCATGGTGACGGCGCCAATTTTAAATATGCCGTTCATCGTTGATATTTCGGGGCGCTGAGCAAACGCCAAAACGTAGGTGTCATGGTCACCGAGCTTCTGCTGCCCAAGCAGTCGAAAGATGGATCCCGGCTGGTAAAGCGGGTGGAAGACCAGGTTGGCCGACGCGAATCCCGAGGTCAGCATGTAGCCATCCTGCAATCCCTCTGGCGCGCCACCTTCCCCCGTGGGGCTCTTACGATATTCCGTGAACCCGATGACATTGTGGATGGTCGGCGCCAGGCAGAGGTAGTAGAATTTTTGGTCGAGGGTTGCTCCCCCTTTTCCCTTGCGGGAGACCTTTTCCTCGTGAATCTGTTCCAACGAAACGGTGTTCGGAAAGTCGCGGACATAAGCCTCAACATTCTTGCCCACTGCGCCAAGTATGGGATTGAGCTCCGACTGGTCCTTTGCGGGGACCATTCCCGCCAGCTCCGGAACAGAGCCGTGGAGATAGTCGATTCCTTTCTTTTGATTGGGCTTTACCTTCAGGTAAGTTGCCTGAATCTTTTCCTTATCGTTCATCCGCGCCCAGACTTCTCGAACATCAAGGGGCATGGTCTTGACATCGCGGCCATTCAGGTAAAGCGCCATCTCCTTCTTGGCTTCGTCAATGTGATCCAGTTCAACCGCAGCCTCGACGTACAGAAGGCGCGCCTCCTGGGAGGCGCCGGCGGCGAGGGCCTTCTCAAGGTAGTTATTTGCGGCGTTGAAGTCGCGCAGGAAGAGCTCCATGCGGCCGGCTTCCTGGAGGGCCAGAGGATCCTGGGGAGCGTAACTGAGCGCCTCGGTACAGAAGTCCGCTGCCCGTTCGATCTGGTGCCGCCAGCTTTCCATCACCCCCAGAGCCAGCGCCGGTTCGGGCCGGCCCCGGCCTTGCGATGCGGCCAGATTGATTGTCTGTCCCGCAGATCGATTGTTCAATTTGCGCGTGTCATCCAACCCTCGCGCGAAGTTCTGATTGGCTCCATCCCAATCTCCCGACTGGAGCTCGGCAAGAGCCAGCATGGTGCGGCACGCCACACACTCGGGGTCACGCGTCAACACCTTATTGAAGGGCTCGAGAGCGCGGTCAGGCCGGCCTCGCTCCAGGAACTCCTCCACGCCCCGGCTGTAATCTTTCTCGCTTTTTGCCGAGAGTCCATCGGCGGGACCCAGTTTTGCAAACCTGGGAGTGAGAGCTGCAATGAAGTCGGACTGCGAAAGCAGGTCCGGATCCTGGTCCGACGTGCGCAGCGTGATGGGAATACCGAAGGGCTTATCCGAAGTCCCAAAGTCGATATAGGCTCGCGCTTTGAGATAACCTTTCTTGTTGGTCAGCAGGGTCACGCTAAAATCTTTCACCATGTCCACGTTCAGATCATATGCTGTACCGAAGGCGCCGTCTCGATTGGTGTTGACCACACGAACGTCACCCACAAATGTTGGTTGAACGATGATTTTCGCACCGGCAATCGGCGTGCCGTCCAGCGCCTTGACCTGGCCCGCCACGACCCAGTGCCTTAGAATATTCATGTTGGGGTTCAGGCTGCTGGCTTCGCCCGCATCGGTGCTGCCGGGAGCTATGTCAAAACCCGCCTGAGCCCAACCTGTGGATGATAGGCACAGAACCACCCCCAGCGTCATGAGAATAGATAGCTGCCATTTCATGATGACACCCCCTGCAAATAATCCATTAAGAAGAGTCAGCACGCTGGCCGCGTGCCAGTGTTAGTATAGCACACACAAGAAATTGCGCGCAGCTTCGACGTTTGCAGCTCTTGCAGACTGCTGTCCGCGGGGAGAGCAGGCATCAGAGTTTGGGCGCCGCCCCAGGCTTGAGGGCCGCAGCGGTACGGCCTGAAAGCCGACTCGAAGCCTCATCGGGGGCAATACCAGGATCGCAGAGGATTCGAGGGAGGGAACTGGCCAGAAAGATACCCAACTCCTACAACTTCGGCAGCTCGGCCACATCCTGCCCTTGCCCAAAGTGAACGCGGCCGTCCGATTCCATCTGCTTCATGACGGCCTTTATTCGAGCGGCGTAAGGCCCATCGGGATCGGCTTGGAGATAGGCCCGCATCTCCCTGTATGCCTTTTCGTATTCGTTTTCCCGCAGGTAGACGTCGGCAAGTTTCTCATGGACGGAGGCAGAAACGCCCGGGCCGAAGGACAGCGCCCTCAGCAGGTCCTGCTCGGCCAACGGGTAGTTCTTCAGGCCTTCGTCAGCCTCCCCAAGGTGGTAATACAACACCCAGGAGCCGGGCGCCCGCCGCAAGGCTTCCGCCAGGACGCTGCGGCTTTCGCCGTAGCGTCGCTGGGCGTTCAGCAGCCTCCCCAGATGGAAATAAGGCTCTGCGAAGTCGGGGTCGCACTCGATCGCTTTTTTTAGTGGCGCCTCAGCAGGAGACAATGCGCGTTCTTGCATCAGCGTCAGAGCGAGATCCATCTGGGCCCGGGCATAACACGGGTAGATATTGACGGCCTTCTGGAAATGGGCGCGAGCCTCACTCAGCTTCTGGGCCGCGGAGGCACGCTCGCCTTTCTCCAACTCCTGGCGGGCCTTTCTGGGGGCCGTGGCGTCCGTGCGGGCCACACTATTCGGCGCGGTGTTTTCCTCATTCCGGGTAGGCCTTAGAGTGATATAGATACCGGGCATGCCCCCGCCGGTCGTCAGGTCCAGCCGCTCAACGTAAGTGTCATAGCCGTCGGCGGTAACGATGAGGGTATATTGGGCCTCGGGAAGGTCGGCGAAATTGAATTGCCCGTTGGTGCTGACCTGTGCTTCCCCCACCACTCCACCCTGGAGGTCTTCCAGCCGCACGACCGCCTTGGTGGTGTCTTTCCTGGAGCCTTCCAGGCGAACCGTACCCTCCACTTTCCCCTCGTCCCGCACCACGCCTACTCTCTCCCGGCGCCCAAATTGTGCGGAGGCGGGCACGGCAAGCGCCAGCGTCAGGAGGGCAAGCAGCGGGAGCTTCCCTGCTCCAGCCAAGTGTCCACGCTCCATGGACCCCTCCTTCCGGCCAGGCCCGCGCCGCATGCCAGCGGGTATACCAGCGGCGGCTAACGCGGGTTTTCGACTTTGACGTCCACGGCAGAACTGGGATGCGGCGCCGCTTCCCTGCTCCGCCGCAGTTTGCTCCCGTGACTCTACTCCTGCGGCCTCGCCGAATCAAGCTTTGGTTGGCTGGGCGAAGCTGCGAGAAATGAGCCGTCTTTTAGATACCTGGGAATGCAGCGCGCAATAAAAAAGGAGGGCCAACGTGCCGGCCCTCCCCAAGTCCGTATCTTTGTAGTTCAGGTTATCGCAGGGGGCGCAAGAGGCGCCCTGCGGCTTAGTCATCAGAATGCCACGCGGAGTCCAAGCTGGATGATCCGGCGGTAGTTGCTGCCGATGGCGCCATATTCACTGTTGATCACGCCAAAACCTGCCGGGCCTTCCAGATTCAAACCCGGGTCGGCCCACTGCATGTGATTGAACAGGTTGAATGCCTGGCCGTAGAGCTGCACGTGCACCCGCTCAGTGATGGCGGTATCCTTGGTAAGTCCGAAGTCCAGGTTCCAACGCTTCTGTCCACGCACCGGCCCGTAGTCGTAGCTGCGGCCATCGATGCCGAGCACGTCCTGCCGGAACATGTTGTATTCCGCGTTGGGGTTGGTGAACAGATTCATGCCGATTCCGCCGTTCGCGGGGTTTCCGTTGGTCGCCACACCGGTAGCAGCGTCCCCGAAAACCTGGGGATGAGCGCTATTTCCGGCCGCAAGCACGTTCCCTTCCGGAACCATTCCCGCGCACCAGGGGGCGTAGCCGTTCCCCCATTCTTCGCAGGAACCGCTGTAGGCTTCAATGGGCAAGCCGCTGGCCCACGTAAAGACCGGGGCACCGGACCAACCGCTGATGACGCGGCTGACCAGGGCATTGTTGCTGGACCACTTTCGGCCCTTGCCGAAAGGCAATTCATAGGTTCCCAGGTAATTCATGACCAGCTTGCGGTCCCAGGGGTTCGGGCCGTAATCCGTATAGAGGTTCCAGGGATCTTCGGGATTGGCTAGCGTGTACTCCTGGTTCAAGGAGAACTGCCCGAGGTCGTGACCATAGGTCGCGTTGAAGTTGAAGTTCAGGCCCTGGCCAACGTGTTTGGTAACGGCAACGATCAGTGCCTGGTAGTTGGCGAAGCCATTGCTGGTGGAATTGTAGGTCCAACTGTCCTGGTTCATGAAGGGGATTGTGTTCGACCCGAAGGAAAACGCTCCGGCGCCGTCCAGGCCGGCCCACGTATCCGTCAGGTCATTGATACTGATATAGGAATTCTCGGCATGAACCGCTGCCGCCGTGCAGCTTGAATAGCCTGTGCAGAAAGCGCTGGTGGTACCGCCCAGCGCGTTCTCGAACCAGGGCTGCGCCGCAGGGGTTTGGCCCTTGGAGACTGCGGTGTAGACGTTCGCCCAGGCGTTGGCGAGTGTTTGCCCGCCCAGGTTCATCATCCACGGCACATCGTTAAGATCCTCGCCCGCATAGATGTGCTTTGCCCAGCGGCCCGTGTAGCCAATTTCCACGATCATGTTGCCCTTCAATTGGCGCTGAATGCTGAGGTCAAGCTCATCGCTGCTTCCGGGACGATAATCCGTGTCCATGGTCGAGCCCAGGGCTACGGACGCGGCATTGATTCCCGGCTCCACCGGTGTGGTCAAGCTGGGAGCAATTGCCGGAGCCGGCACAGCGGTGCCAGCCTGAACGCGATAGATGGTGCTGGGGTTCGTGCCATCCGCGCCGGTGCATACCCCGGCCGTCGTGGGCCCAATGCAATCGAGTGGCTGCAGGAAGCCGTCACCCAGCACCGGGTCCGATACCAGGTTGATGCCCAGCCCGCGGTCGTAGAAGCGCGCGTAACCGCCACGGATGACCGTGGATTTGTTCCCCAGGATTTTGTTCAGCCAGCCGCCCTTCACGTCCGGACTATAAGCAAGTCCGATGCGGGGACTGAAGCCTCCGTAGAAAGGAGCGTAGGGATACTTGTTCTGGCCGCCGATCAACACGTCACCGATGGGAGAATACCCGATCGCCGGATCGTAGATTAGCCCCCTCTCCGCATAGCTCTTTTTGTTGGCGAGGTAGGCATCGATATTCAGGGGGTCGTTGTTCGCGTCCACCATAATGTCCTGCATGCCGTGGATTTCGTAAGGCGGCATCTGGACGCCCCAGTTAAGTCCATAGGTCATCGTCAGGTTGGGCTTGATGTGCCATGCATCGGTGAAATACAGGCTGTAAGTCGGAACGATGGCGTAGGAGCTGGCCGGCGTCCCAATGGGATTGGGAGTCAGGTTTGCACCGCTGCGGCTGACCACCGATGAATTTTGGCCAATCATGCCGAGGATGTTGGCATACAGTTCGTTCCACTCGTCCAGGTAGCCGGCGGGCAAGCAGTTGGTCGACCCCGTCGTGGCGCAGGGGATCGGCTGCTCGTCGCCGCTGCTCATATCGGGATTGCCGTCGGCGCCGGCCATCTCCGCGATGAAGGGTCCCGTCAATCCCGAGACCACGTCATCGTACCGGTCGAAGTGCCACCACTGGTGCGTGAAATCGCCGCCGAACTGGAAGTAATGGTTGCCCTTAATCCAGCTTAAAGTGTCGCGGAAGTCGTTGTTGTGCTCACCCCAGAGGCGCTCACGGGCGTCCTGGGTATCCATGTTGATGGGTGCGAACAATACGCCCGAACCGGGGCCCTGCTCGCCGAATTCCAAACCGTTCGGAATCCCCGAAACATACTCGACCGCCCCTGCGCGGTTCCAGTGCCAGTAGTTCCGCGTATAGCTCCAGTGGAACTCATTGGTGACGGAGGGGCGAAGGTTGCCGGTCAAGCCGACCACGAAGTAACGCGGTTTCGCAGCCGTGCTGGAGGCCGATGCGGGATGTCCCAGTGTGTCGCCGGGCAGTACCCCGCCGATATCCACCTGGCTGCCGTTGGGGTTGCTCCAGTTGAACCAACGATAGCTTGCAAACGCCCGCCACTTCTGCCCGAAGTCGTGGTCGATGCGGCCCACCAGTAAGCTTTGGCTTTGGGGAAACGACAGGTTGCCCCCGAAATTGTAGTAGTTCTCATTGGTCAAATCGCCTTGCGTGAAGATGTTGGGCATGGGCACGTACTTGGACCAGATCTCGCTTACCACGGAGTTGATTCCGATACCCAGGGGATCGCAAAGCATCCCGCCGGCCGGCCCGCACGCCGTGGAAGTCTGCATGTTATATTGGATCAGGTTGCCCGCGCCGTCGCGAAATTGCAGAACTCCATCCCTCATCTCCGCCGAGGGCACGCCCGCGGTATACAGGGTGGATGAGGGGAAGCGGTAGCCTTCGTAGTTGAAGTAGAAGTAGGTCTTGCCTCCCGCAATGACCGGGGTCATGGGCCCGCCCACCGAGCCGCCAAAGCGGTTCTGGTGCACCAGGGCCTTGGGAAAACCGTTGAAGTTGTTGGTCCAATCGTTGGAGTTCAGAGCGCCGTCCTGGTAGTAATCGTAGGCCGACCCGTGCCAGGCGTTGGTGCCGCGCTTGGTGGTCACCACGACTTCGCCGCCCGAGGAAGCGCTGAAGTCAGCCGTCATGTTGTTGGTGTTGACCGTGAACTCCTGAATGCTTTCCATGTTCATGGGCACCACACCGTGGCCGGTGTTGATGTAAGCGTTGTCGCCCTCGAGGCCGCTGGAATTGTTTCCGCCGTCCAGGTAATAGGTATTCTGGTCGCTGGTGGCGCCGGCAATCTGGCCGCTGGTGACGTTGCCCTCAGCGCCGTTGAATTTCGGCGCGGCCGTCGGAACGAAATAGAGGATCGACGCGGCGTCGCGGTCTACGGAAGGAAGCTGCAGCAGGCTGCTGCCCGACACGCTCGTGCTCATGGCGGAGTTCAGCGTTTGCAATTCCGCCCCGGGCGTGGACGTGACTTCAACCGTCTGCGACGCGGCGCCCAGTTCAAGCACCAAGGGCAGATTGATTTCGCCCCCGATGATCAGTTCCTGGTTCGCCACCACCAGCTTGCGAAAGCCCTTGCTGGTGACCTCAATGTCATAAGTCCCAGGCTTGACGCTGCTGAATGTAAACCGCCCCGCCGAGTTGGTGGGTTGAACCTGGAAGGAGCCTGTGGCCCGTTCCGTAAGTTTGACTTCTGCGCTCACCACGACAGCGCCCGACTGATCGGTCACCGTTCCCAGAATTGTTCCTGTGCCGGTGACCTGTCCATAAGCTGGAACCAGTGCGGTCACGGCAGCCGCCAAGACGAAAAGCAACCCCGTCGCAAACCATTTTCTCAAGGCGATCCTCCTCGTTCGGTTTTTTCGGATTCTAGATCCCATGAGGACTCAAGGGCCACGAACTCCCTAGTCCACCACGCTGACGCACCTCAACTCGGGAAGAGCTGACTGCGTCGAACTGCTTACTCTATTGGTAGGCCGCCAAATCGGAAACTGTTACTCTCACGCTGAGTCAAAACCCTCAAGCGGAGTAGTATTATTGCAAGCTGCCCAAAAACCTATAAAAAGGGTGTCCGGCTACCGTTATAATAACCTGCAAACTGCTAAAACTTGCTACCTGGGGATGAGCGATTCTTGAACCAGAATTAATATTTCCCGCCCCGCGTGCTTTGGGCAGACGCACTCTCGTATGCAAACAAAGCACCAAAACCTTTGACTTGTAAGTAATTGAATCTAAAAGAGGCATGGTGGGTTTTCAATGCACAAAATCATAGGAATATGAAAATATGTATGGAATTTTCGAAATTTGCGGGCTCTAATGTTTGACTTTAGGAGGGGTCGTGGCGTTTCGCCGTAGGTAGCGCCATCGCTTTCCTAACGGCTTCTCCGACCCGCTTCGGGTGAGAACGAAATGCGCGTCCGAACTGGGTAATCCGCCTGCAGCACCCCTGCCGCGAATTGAACTGCCTGGGAATTCCAAAGCCCGCCGGGTTTTGCAGGCTTAATAGGTGCAGACTCACTCAGTCAAAAGCGAGTCGAAAACAAAGGGGCGTGGCGCGCCGACGCAACGCCCCAAATAAGCCGAACTCCACAGGCCATTGTCAATACGTCTTTGGTACCTCCATCTGCAAAACCAATCAGAAGGCCAGCCGCATACCCAATTCAATGACGCGTGGATTATTGTACTGGCCGGTCAAATCCCCCCAAGTGGAGGGACTAAGGTATTCCAGGGTCGGATCGCTGTACTCCATGTGGTTTAAGGAATTCAGGAACTGAGCATAGATGGTCACGTTCCAGCGCTCCTTGATCAGGGTCTGCTTAGCGAGAGTGAAGTCCAGGTCCCAGCGATGCTGCCCGTAATACGGACCAAACATGTTGCCATAGGTATCAAGTCCCAGCAGCGAGGGCCGGTAGCTGTTGAACACCGCCGCGGGATTCTTGAACAAGTTCACACCGTAGGTGTGGGGCGCGCAGACCTTTCCTGCGCAGTCGGCATAGGGATCGTTGGCGTAGCCTACCAGATTGCCCTGGCTGGCGCCCGGGTAAGTGGCGGTCGTGGGGCTGACGTGGTAATTGATCTGTGCCGTGTGGCCGAAGGCGCTGGTATTCACCAAAGCCACTTCTCCCACGTCCTCGCTGGTGGAGGTATTCCCGCCAAATTCTCCGCCCACGTCCGTTTCGGTCTCGAGAGGCAGCCCGGTGCCCCAGGTGAAGACCGGCGAGAAGGTCCAACCACCAATGACCCGATCGAGCAAGGGATTGCTGGAGGCGAAGTACTTCCCTCTCCCGAAGGGCAATTCATAGTGGGCCAGAATGTTGATGAACTGGGTGCGATCAAATAGCGCCGGGACGTAGTCCGCGTGCAGGTTCCAGATATAGTTGGTCGAGTAGTTGGTATACTCCTGGTTGATTCCAAGAGTGTTCAAGGTGTGGGAGTAAGTGTAGTTGGCGCTGAGCGTTAATCCATGGCCGGTGCGCTTCTGCGCGGTCAGGAACAAGGCCTGGTAGTTGGAGAAGCCGTAGGCGCCCTGGTTGTTGTTGTACCCGTAGTGCCCGAGACTGCTGGGCAGAATCTGGCAGCCGACGCAATTGCCCCAATTCCACAGGCTGGCGTTGGCGCCCAGATGGTAAGCGTTGGTATCGAGGTCGGAAAACGCCTGATAGGGATTGTATTTCGTGATGTTGAGTGTTCCCTTGTGCCCTTCTCGCGCCATGAAGGCGGTACTGCAATTTGCGTAGCCGGTGCAGAAGGCGCTGGTGGGGCCGCCCAAGGCCGTTTCAAACCAAGGCTGCGCGGCGACGGTGGTGGCGCCTGCCTGATCGGCCAGGAAGATGTTGTAATAGGCGCTGGAAAAAGTCTGTCCACCGAGGGTCAACATCACCGGCACGGCGTCGGTATCCTCGTCCAGAGGGATGTGGTTGGCCCAG
>JASIKV010000132.1 GCA_030049455.1 Terriglobia bacterium | reverse complement strand
CAACCATCCGGAACAGTTCGACTTCGCTAATCGAGAGCTCGATGGTTTCCAATATGCCACAGTTGACCTCCCTAATGTAAGTAAGCTTTAATTCATTATTGAGACTCAAACAGCGGGGCGCGCTATCTTATGACGGCTATCCACCCTGCTTATTCCTATTGAGCAGCGACCTCCCCTTGACCCTCCCTGCGAATTGAAAGGCTCGAAAGAGCCTCCATTGAATCAAAGGCGACTGGATCATGCGCTTGTGCCACGATCCGTGAAAATCGAACAGCCCCAGCGCTGCCAGGATTGAAAATATTTGCTGATCCTCGGCGCCAGGAAATCCAATGGCCGTACCTCGAAATATTGGACGGTTCCTGAACATCAGCCGTTTCGCCTCAAAAAGAAAGGCAGAACTGGTATCCGGGGCTCCCGCGTAGTCGAAGTAAGGACCGTCTTGCACGCGGATTCCGGGCCTGATGATGCCCTCGATCACAATCTCGGAGTCCGCGGGAACCTCAAGATTTACCGTGCTGCACTTGACCAGCCGCACGGCTTCCTGTTGCAGACTTCCCGCCAGGCCGTATTCGTCAACGCCGTAGGGGCATCCCGCTCCAGCGGCCACCACCACGGCTTCACTCACTCCAATGGCCACGGCCATTTCCAAAGGCGATCCGGATTTTTCTGCCTTGATAAAGTGTTGGCCCAAATGGCTCTTCGGCGACGTGCACAGGGAAGCCTGATTCGGTCCCTTCACCTCCATCCGGTAAACTCCAATATTGCGTAACCCCGTTTCGGGATCTCGCGTTACGTTGATATGCCACGTGCCGATATAGCGGCCGGTTTCGTGCTGGCTCCACAGCGGCACCGGAAACTTCAGCAAATCGATTTCGTCTCCCAACACCACGTTCTCGCACACGGGACCCGAGTTCACCACTTGCGGTTCGATGGGAATTGCCGCCCTATGTTTTGCCTCCTTCACAATGCGGCTTCGGCGCGTTTCGCGCCCAAGGCCCAGAGCCAGCCCCATGGATTCGAGGCTGCTCATCCCATTGGTAAATAGCCGCTGCCCCGGATAATCCTTAATATTCTCGAACAGCAAGGGGGTCTGATGATTTCTGGCGATCTCTCCGATTTCGTATTTCCAATCCACCTCGCGGTCCAGGCGCCTCAAAAGGTTTTCTTTTGTCAGGAGGTCGATGAAAGCACGCAGGTCCATCCCGCTACCTTATCACGGCCTCAATTATCTCCCCGGAACGAACCCTGAAGAAAACTCGTCAGTGTTCCGGCCGGCTTCCCGGTAAGGCGCTCGTGCCTGGGTGTAACGGGATTGACGGCCCGGCTTGCGCGGTTTTCACGGCGCGAGGGTTTCTGATTCCCCCACGCGTGCCAGCGCCTGAAATTCACAATTTGCTCTTCAACGATGGCGTCTGCGCGAGGCACCTTGCCGTCCCACTCCTTTCAGAATGATTTCCATCCCCGCTCCAGGCATTCCGCCGCCATAGGTGCAAAATAACTGATGATGATGTCTGCGCCCGCGCGCTTCAGGCAGGAAAGCGCCTCAAACACCACAGCGCATTTGTCGAGTCGCCCCATCCGCGCGCCCGCGTCGATCATGGCAAACTCACCACTTACGTTGTACGTGGCAAGCGGCATTTGGAATTCCTGCTTGGCGCGATAAACAATGTCCAGGTAGAAGAGGCCGGGCTTCACCATGATGATGTCCGCTCCCTCTTCCACGTCCATGGCGATTTCCCGCATGGCCTCGTCCGAATTCGCAAACGACATCTGATGGGTCTTCTTGTCTCCGTGCGCCAATGCCGACTGCGTGCCTTCCTTGAAGAATGGGTCGTAAAGTTTCGACGCGTACTTCGCGGAATAGGCCATGATGGGCAGGTTGCTGAATCCGTGAATATCCAAAGACTGCCTCAGCGCCTGGATTTGCCCGTCCAGCATCGCTGCCGGCGCCACCATGTCGCTGCCCGCCTCGGCGTGGGAAACAGCCGTCTTGGCCAGCACATCCAGCGAGGCATCGTTCACCAAATAGCCCTTTTCCAGAATTCCGCAATGCGCGTGCGGAGTATATTCGCAAAGGCAAACATCCGTAATCACCAGCAGACCCGGCACGTGGGCCTTCAGGGCGCGCACCGCTTTTTGCACCAGCCCGTTGGGGCAGTACGCCTTCGACGCGCGCTCATCTTTGTCCTGAGGATCCGGAACTCCAAAAAGAAGGATGGCCGGAATGCCCAGGTCCCGCGCCCGCTTTGCCTCTTCCACCAGGCAATCGATGGACAGGTGGTAGTTTCCGGGCAGTGAGCTGATTTCCTCCCGAATTCCGTGGCCCGGAACCGCAAAGAGCGGCCAGACCAGGTCGTCCACTGCAACACTGGTTTCACGGACCAGCCGCCGGAACTTATCGTTTTGCCTTAGCCTTCTGGGTCTTGTTGCCGGGAATGCCATCTTGACTTCTACTCCTTCTATGCAGCCTGAATTGCCGTCGCCTTGGGCTCGCGGGACTTCATCAGGTGAAATGACATGACCTTTCCGCTCGATGTTGAAACAGGGAAATCGCGGACCATCCGCACAATTCCGGATTGCTTCCACATTTCAGTTCCCGATTGGGCCCATCCGCGGTCTTCGGCGCGTTTGAGCAGCTTGATGAAGGTTTTCACCACTTCCGATTCATTGACGTTCCCGATGCGGGGGCTGACCACCAATCGCAGTTGCGGAATACCATTGCCGTCTTCCTGCTCAACAACCTGGTAGTCGGTGCTCCTTCCCCCGAAAATCTCTGGAAGCTTCTTCTCAATAATCCAGACAAAGTCCGTATCGACAAAGGTCACACCCTCGCCCGTCAGTTTTTCGTAGCTGCGGATACTGCTGAGGCAGGTCTCAAAGCCCACTTCCCCAAATCCGCAACTGCAGGTCTGCATGCGGATGTCGCCGAAATCGCCCATGCCTACGTTCAGAAGCAATTTTGGCGATTCGGAGAGCAAGCTTGTGAAGAGATACGATCCCACCGTCGTCTCGCAATTGGGCACGTTCAGATTGTGGGGAATAATGGCCGTCGTGTCCTGGTAAAGGTGACAGTGATCGCTGTGCGAATGCGGAACGTTGCAGCCTGCCGCGATGACTCCGGCCTCTGAGATTCCGTAGACGGATACGGCGGAGGCGCCGGCTGATTCGATCTCCCTCTTCTTCTGCGGTGTCAAAGGCTCCCCCGTGACCAGGAACTTCGTGCCCTTGATGTTCAGGCCCGCCTCAGAAGCCGCAATGCAGACCCTCACGGCGGATGCCGCAAACGTGTAGACGACGCACTGGGGATTCGATTCGAGCATACGAGCCGCCCACTCCGCAACGGTCCGCGCATCGTTCAGGCTGACGTATTCCGCCTCGGCTAGGGGACATCCGTATAATCTGCTCAGGGCGAATAGGAACTTCTTGCCCCACTTCCTTTTCAGGCCGATCGTCAGCTTGTTTTCGTCCACTTGGGAGAACCACCGCCGCACCGGATTGCCAATATGGGCAAACCGCAGGCTGGAATTAATCCCGGGCGCACCGGGGAATACCGGAAACCAGTTCGCCACGGGCGCTTTCAGGCAGCCATGGATATCGAGAAGCAAGGCGTCGTAAAGCGACCGCTGGTGCAGATAATCGAAGTCGATTCGAATTCTTGTTCCTTCGCTGCGGGTTGCGCCGCTGCGAACTTCGTAGACGCAGGAAAGGAAGGGATTGTCAAACATCCTAGGGTCGCACCGGAATTCAACTCCCTTCCTCTTTACCGGAACGCGCCCCTTGAACTCCTCGACGTTGAAGTACACACCTTCGCTTTCCAGAGTGCGAAGGGTCGCCTCAATTCCTTTGGTCATTACCCACGTCTTGAGGTCCAGGTAGGTGATCTTCCGCGGCTTCAGCAATTTCAAATAGGGACTGGCCGGATGTTGAAAGATCCCTTTTTCAAGCAGGCTTAAGAAATTATCCTCGCGAGCCTCCATGCGTTTCTTCAGAATTTTTCGCGCTGTGGCCGCAGCCTCCTCGGGTCGCATCTTCTCTCGCGCGAACTTTCGAACTCCTTTGATCAAGCGAATGTACTTCCCCATATGACTTCGGTCCCCTTGTGAATGAGTGGTCCACCTTTCGACCTCTTTCGGTCAATTTGTCTGCCTTTAAAAAACCGCTGGTTCTGCCCTCTGCCCCTTTCACTCCACCAGTTTCGGTTGGTAATGAGTCCTTTACAATGTGCCCTTGGTACTAGGTTTATAGTCCGTTAGTGCTGAGAGGTGATGGCGAAGTGCGCTTGCGAACGACAGCATGCCCTTCTCCAGTGCTTTCACGCGTTAAGATTGGGCCCAGCGTAGATTCCAAAATTCTTTCAACTTGACTGGCCGTGATATTCGTGGCGAAGGATGCTTTGCAGCATTGCGAAAACGAACCTGAATCTCAACGACAGGTCGATTTTCGAGGGACTACAAGGAATAGACAATGTGCCGTTCGTACTACGGATATAGGCCTATAGTGCCGTCCTTTTTCTAAGCGTTTCCTAATTTAGAAAGTCAACGGCCGAGGCGGCATTCGGAAGCAGTTAGTGTTGTGTTAGCTAAGAATATGAGGCTATGTCCAGCGGAACCAGCGCAGGGCCAAAAGGTAGGAGAGCACTCCCCACGCCAACAGAACCAGCAGTCGCGCGGTCTGATGGGTTAGCGGAGATCCCTCCAGGATCGCCGCCCGCAGGGCATCGTTCAATGCGGTCAGCGGCAGAGCCTTGATGAAGGGGTGGAG
>JASIKV010000131.1 GCA_030049455.1 Terriglobia bacterium | reverse complement strand
CAGCCGTCGCGGATGGCGCGCAGGCCCTCACGCCAAGCTTCCGGGCCGTTGATCTTTGTTTTGTCGAAGTAGCCGTCGTTGAAGTGATTGCCGGGCGTGGAACCTGAGACCGCGTCGAGGAAATCGATCATGTAGTAGCGCACGCCCCACTTGCGATAGGTCGTGTAGACCTTGTGAACGAACTCCTGCGTCTTGGGATGCGTGGGATCGGGGACGTACATCGGCCCGAGATCGCGATGGTTGATGATGATGGGCTTGCCCTGGTACTTCAGCCAGGCGTCTTTCAACTCCTCGACCTCATCGGTGCAGTGTGCGCTCATCCAGAACGTACCGGTCCAGAGTCCCAGCAGGAATTTCTGTGTGGCGAGGTCGGCCACCAGAGCCTCGGGGCCGTCGGGAAAGCGCTCATAATTCCAGTTCAGCCAGTTGCCTGGCAGTTCGCCTTTCAGATTGCCGATGCTCACCCAGACGTATTGCAGATAGTTTTCATCGAGCTTCAGACGATTGCGCACAGCGCGGATGTTGCGGTGGACGGTCTCCTGGTAAGTCGCCTCATTGTAAATCGGATCGACCCACGACCAGCCGAGCCAGCCGCCGGGAATGCGTGGCCACAGCGGCGGATGATAGTGCTGGTAGGCCGCGTCGCCCCAGGCTTCCAGGGCGGTGTGCGGATCGGGTTGAAGGCCGATGCGCATGGCCTCGGACTTGATCGATGCGCCCGGCGCGAGCTCGGTGCCTTGGAAATCCGTCCACACGCTCACCGTAGGTGAGTGGCGAGCGTCGTCCCAGCCCGATTCGATGACAGTCTCAGCGCGGTCGAAGGTGAGAAATCCGAATTGCAGCGCGGGTCCGCCGCCGGGAGTGAACCACTGGGTGAGAGTTTTGCTAATGAAGGGGCCCTGGGTATTCGCTTCCTGGCCGGGAACCACGGCCAGCTTTCCCTTGGAGGAATTCACACCCTCGGTGGAAAACGTGTCCGAGCGCTCCGAGCGGCGCTGCTGCTCAGTCGGCGCGAGAACATGGGTCCGCCAGGGCGGATTGCCCGTTCCATTGCAGGTCATGGCCGTGGCGTCTTCCGGATGGTCGCCGAAAAGCACCTGACTGGATTTATCCGTGGCGTCGGCCAGACGGCACTTGCCCAGTTTGAGCGGCTGCTTGCTGCGGTTCTCAATCGTGGAGCTGACGATCAGCGCCTGGCCGCCAGATTCCCAACTGAATTGAACGCGCCACTCGATTGCGGGCGATTGAAACGTGAATTTGGCTTCACCGGTTTCTTCTCCACTCCAATCCGCGTGGGCAGCATCGTCCGCCCATTGGGTAACACCGTCAAGTTCGATTCCCATGCGAACGTTTTTGAGCCCCACTTCACCGGGGATCGAGTATCGCCGGGTTGTGGGGTCGTATAGGAATCGGCCCGCCGTTGCTTCCGCGGGTGGTTTCCCGGTCGCCAGCTTTGCGCCGGCGAAGGCCGCCAGGTAGGCTGTGGGGAAAAAATCTCTGCGGTTCATTTTCATGCGGAGCAGTTCTCCAATGGGTCATGACGTAACGGCCTGTATAAGCCTTTGAGCCAACTTTTGGGGTCAGGTGCAAGCTCAGCAGGGCACGCGCAACATGGGACGGTGATCCGGCGCATGCGCATTCCCGAGGAGGTTTGAGGTTTTGGTGCGGGAGTCACATGTTTAAGGGCTAGCTGCCTGTAGATCATTCGACTAGGTTGCGCGAAGCTCGTTAACGTCGGATTCAGATTAATGGTCTATCGCGGTTATACTAATCGCTGGGTGAGGACTTGTCAAGAGCAGCTTTTCCGCGCAATACGGGCTTACGGCATTAATGGCCGGATCGTCCAGCTATGGTCTAATGTGGACTATTCCGGGCAGTTGGCCGACCACGTCGAAAAGAGAGGCAAAGGTGAAAACAGCGCGCCAGCAAATACCGAGTTCGAAGCTGTGGCTCCGCATGGCGACTAGCCTCGGGCCTATTTTAACGGTGTCCTGGCATACTCCCCGCTCCGGTTGGAGGCATTTCTTTCCGAATAGGGAGGCAAAGGAGGGGCCGGGTGGGCGCCCTCTTGATACCAGAACGCCACGCTGGTGTAATCGTCGTGGCTGGGGACCTGCTTTCCACCCTCATTCCGTTGGTTTTGTATCTCAACCTTGAGGGATTTCTGAAAGCGTACGGGATTGGCGAGATACCATCGATACATGCGATTCTGGCCGTCGTCCATTTGAATGTATCCGCTGTAGACATATGAATAAGTATGCTCGAATCCCCAGCAGGAGCCGTACTCATCTTCGGTCCCGGGCGTATGGGTGACGGCCTGGCCGTCGACGTGGAAGATGGTGTCACCCTCTCCCCACCAGCCCTGATATTTGGTGTCCACCTGAAGAAAATTGCCGATGTATTGACCACTGCCGGAAGTCTCCAGCAAGTCGTGCATGCCATCAGTCGGGTTCGAGCGGTTCCAAACAGCATGCAGCCGGCTTTTTTCGCCGGCGAACACCGGGTCAGATTCGTAATCAATGCCGTAGGCCACGGGGCGTTTGTACTCTTCATCTCCATCGTTTTCCAAAACCCAGCGCGCCCGGCGCGAAAAGGGCATGGGCAGATAGCACATGAAGTTGTAATGGTTGATCTGCATGGGCAAAGACTGGTAGTCAATCGTCTTGTGGTCAAAGACGCCAAAGAACGCCCAGAGAGGGACGCGAATGCTGGGCTCCGCGGCGTCATCCCAATACACTTTCAGGACCAAGCCTGCGTACATTGCGCCGGAGCCATCTATTGCATGCTTATAGCTGTTATCCGTGTAGTAGAAGTAGGTGATTTTCCCCGGTCCGGCAATGTCTGCCAGCACATACTCCTTGCCTGGCGGCAAATCGATCCCGTGATATTCAACGTGACTTCCAAAAACCGCATTGCTGATCCGGAAAACGTCGCTCATCTGGGCGCGTGCGTGCGGCGCAGAGAGGGTCATGAGAATGACCGCGGCCAAGGCCCACATCGCGAACCGCCTTCGCAATGAATTTGCCCCATTTTTTCCACGCTGCCACCCAAACACCTTCTCACTTGCCCACTGCTGATACACGGACTTGATCATAGTGTCTATCCCTCCCGAGCCGGATGAATATCAGATTCTTGCGGGAGATTGCAACTGCGCACTTTGATGCAAGGCCCACAAGCAGGGATTGGGTCAGGGTGGGATGGCAAGTTTTGTTGGACTTTGAGTCAGTTAGCCGAAAGGCAGAAGTTGAAAAATCATCCGACTCGGGAGTAGTTGGGTGCCGGGGTGCCAGTGCTATTCGCGTCATTGAGCTCTTGCGTTTTGGGGGGTATTTCAATTTGCAGTGCTATATCGAAAAGTTCGTCCAACTGATTATTCCACTTGAAGATAGATTGCTTTTCGGGTAGTCTTTAGTTGTTCCTAATGATTGAATGTGATAGGGTGACTGAAGGGAACTACTTTCCTTTTGAAACTGTACTCCCTAGCACACTTCTCCCGCTGAAAAAAGTGGGGGTGGTGCTATTCGTATGTCACCCTAATGGCACACTGAGCGGTGGTGAATGGCCACACGTGGAAGGTTCTTTGAAGGCCGCGAAGCCGGAATGGAAGGATGGGGCCGGGACCAGGAATACTTTCTTGCCCACGCCTGTTTAGTCCTTGGCTTTGCCTGTGTCCTCACCAGTTACCTTTACCCTGCAATCTTGGGGAAGCATGTGTCGCTCGGTCGAGCTTTGGTGTTTTCCTACCTTGCGTATGCTCTATCGAACTTAGCGGTTGTTCTGGTTGGGCGGCACTTCAGTCTGGCCTGGCGGCTCAGTTCACATACCTTGGATGTCCTCCTTGCCTCTGCAATCATTGCTTTGAGTGGGGGAGTGCATAGCCCATTCCTGCCGCTCTACTTTTTTGTGCTCCTGGTTGCGGTAAGCCGGTGGGGCATTGCCGGGTCTTTCCCAACCCTATGCGCCTGTGTGACCGTTTTATTGCTGGAGTCTGCCGCGCCGGCCTCCTGGTCTTGGGGGTCCTTGCAATGGGTGGGGCGCAGCGGCTACCTGAACGCGATCATTGCTTTGTTGGTGTTATCGGCATACCTCTTCGGTTTGTGGCTGATGGATCGTGAGAAAAAGTTGCACGCCCAAGCGGGGATTATCACCAGGCTGGTGCGGCAAGCGCTGCACGAGCCCAGTCTGCGCGTAAACATCGGGAACATCCTGATATCGGTGAGGGAGCATTTTGACGCTGACCAGGTGGGCCTGGTGACGCAGGAGATCAAAGCCGAACAGGCTTTTCTGTGGGAAGCCAGCCGTCCCGCTGGCACTCAAAAGAATGAAGTAAAGTCCTGGACCCTTACGGAACTGAAACGCGAGGCATACTTCACCATGCTGCCAGTGGGAATCTGGCGGATGCTGGGACTGCGTCGCATTGGAGGGGATTCCAGGCTGAGCGCCGGCATCATCGCTCGGGAAGAGGGGGAGTTGCACAATCCGTTGCGCACCTTGCTGGCGCGGTTCTTCGCCCCGGACCAGTATTACGACGAACTTTATGACATGCGGATCGTCAACGAGCAACATACTCCCTTTGGCGGGTTTGGCTCGCTCCTGGCCACGTCCTTTTCCCTTGAAAAAAAGTGGTTTGGGCGCCTGACGGTTTATAACCCCCGGAAGGGAAGCGACGCAAGGAGCAACTCGCGGTTCCTTGCAGGACTGATTCGGGAGGTCGGTCCGGTCATCTACAACAAGTTCCTGGTGGGGCGGCTGCGCTCGCGGGCGCAAGCACGCGAGCGGTTGCGGTTGGCTCAGGAACTGCACGACGGAGTGATTCAATCGCTCATCGGCGTTGAGATGCAAATTGAACTTCTTCGGCGCGCACAGGAGAGTGCCAATGTTCCCGCCACGCAGACTGCTGACCTGAAGCGGTTGCAAGAAGTCCTTCATAACGAGATCGTGAATTTCCGGGAGCAGATGCAGCGCGTGAAGCCCCTGGAGGTCGAGCCGTCGCGCCTGCTGGATTGCATAGCCGGCACCGTTGAGAGGTTCCGGCGGGACTTGGGAATTTCCGCCAGCTTTGTCTCCGAGGCGCAGGAAGTTTCCCTGCCGCCTCGCGTGTGCGCCGAGTTGGTGCGAATCGTGCAAGAGGCCCTGGCCAACATTCGTAAACACAGCGGTGCTCGCAAGGTTCAAGTGGCGTTAGTTCGTGGGCACGAAAACTGGAAGCTTTGCGTGGAGGATGACGGGCGCGGATTTGGTTTCACCGGCCGTCTGTCCCTCGAGGAACTGGAGAGAGTTCCGGAGTGTCCGGAAATAATCAAGGAAAGGGTTCGGTCAATTGGCGGCGACCTTATGATTGAGTCGGCTCCCGGTTCCGGAGCCAAACTGGAAGTGCTGCTGCCCCTGACCTCCAATGGAAGGTCAACCTACACCAATTGAGATCGTCATCGCAGACGACCACCCAGTATTCCGGGAGGGTTTGCGCAGGCTGCTTGAGTCTGAGCAGGGTTTCCGTGTTGTCTCGGAGGCCTGCGATGGCGAGGAAACCCTTCGCGTGGTCCGGCAACACCAGCCGAGAATACTGCTGCTGGATGTTTCCATGCCGAAGGGAACGGGTCTTGACACCTTACGCGCTCTGAGCCAATCGGGAATCCCCACGCGCACCATCCTTCTGACCGCCGCCATCGAGAAGGAGCAGGTGCTCGAAGCGCTGCAACTTGGTGCACGGGGCATAGTCTTGAAAGATGCGAATCTCCAGGTTATCTTGAAAAGCATACGTTGCGTAAATGATGATCAGTTTTGGGTTGGGCAGGAGAGCGTTTCGGACCTGATCCAAGCCCTGCGACGGCTCATGCCGCAGCACCGTGCGCAGGAGGCCAAACGCAACTTCGGACTTACCTCTCGAGAATTGCAAGTCATCGCCCTGATCGTCGCCGGCTACACGAACAAAGACCTCGCTGATAAACTCGGAATCAGTGAGCACACCGCCAAACACCACTTGACGAACATTTTTGACAAGCTGGGTGTTTCCAACCGGTTGGAATTGGTATTGTTTGCCATCAACCATCAGCTTATCAAGGAGGAATAATCTGCGCAGGCTCCAGTGAATCTGGGTCTGCCTGAACCTAGACAAATCTCCGCATTTGGCCTGCGATTTTCACGCCTTTTTTTACTCGAATCCCGTTGTTCCGACGAAAGTTAATGCCTTTTGATTAATAGTTGATCACTTGAAGGTCAAATCCTTCCGAACTTGCAGTTAAATTCTGCAAAAAGACAAATTGTTAAGCGGGAGTGGGCGATAGCACCTCCCTCCTTGGATTGCGTTTGTAACTGCCCAATTATACGTGTAACTTCTTGCGGTTTTAGGGTCTTAGCGTACCATGTTGGATACGGCCACACAGTGCTACTCAGGCAGTACCATCGGGCTATTGTCAGAGTTTTTTAATCCGCTAAGCTAATCCCATGATCGATAATTCCGCGGCCCTGCTTGAGGTTAGATCAGCGATAATTCCGAGTGGATACAGGTTGAGAAATACCCTTGTTGCCGTTGCGCCCCAATCAGGCTTGACGCGGACAAAGCGGGCTATGGGAGTCGAAGAACTTATTCTCTTCCATCGATATTCTCGGAGCTTAATTCCTTAACACACGGGGACTGCTCAGCGCATGTAAGGGCAATCTCTGAGGCTAGTTTTCGCGAGAATTGATGGTTCGGCTTACAGAAGGCACTTCTGTAAGTCAAAGGGCGGAGCTTTAAAATCAGGAAGAGGGCCAAAGTAGTCGAGGAAGAAAATCCAACATCACGTAGGTCATGAGTATGCCGACGAAAACTCTAGTGCAAACTGTAGGCAGGGCCCGGCGATTCACGCTCCACCTTCGAGTTTTGTACCGGGAAATCGGTGGCCAGGAGTGGTTTGAGGCCTGGACGGAGAATATCAGCCGAACTGGCATGTTGTTTCGATGTGATTCTCCCCTTCCTGTCGATACCATAGTAGAATTGAAGTTGCAGCTTTCCCCCAGGGGTGGGAATGAAGAGCACCCTGCAGAGGTTCTCTGCAAGGGGACCGTGGTCCGAGTTGAGCAAGTCGGCGGGTTGGACGCATCCACGGCTTTGGCAGTTTCGATCCACCCCTATCGAATTACGAGGGGGAACCTGCCTTCCAAGCAAATCCTCCCATTTTCTTGAGGATTTCCAGGCTTGGTTATGTTTCGTTGAGGGGGGAAACAATGGCGGTTGTGGAAGCAGGAGCAGAGCAATCATCTGAGATTGTTATCGCAAATTGGCATGCTCTGTATACTCGCCATCAGCACGAGCGAATCGTGGCTCAAGCTCTGACGGGAAAGGGTTTTGACGTTTTCTTGCCTCAATACCGCACCGTTCATCGCTGGAAGGACCGCTGGAAAGAACTCGAGCTTCCGCTTTTTCCCAATTACGTCTTCGTCCACGGCGGTCTTGACCGCATGTTGAACATTCTCACGACACCCGGGGTTCATTCGCTGGTGTCTTGGGGAGGGCGTCCGGCCGATATACCGCAGCATGAGATCGATGCTGTGCGCCGATTGGTCGAAAGCCCCCTGCGAGTCCGGAAGCACCCATTCATTAAGTGTGGTGATCGCGTTCGAATCAAGTCAGGTCCCTTGGAGGGGATTGAAGGCATCCTGGTGCGCAGCAAGAGCGCGTACAGATTAGTTTTGTCCGTGGAAATGCTTGCTCGGTCTGCGGCCGTGGAGGTTGACGTTTCCATGGTGGAACGTATAGGGGGAGCCGAGACGGTTCGAAAGGACGCTCCCAAGTTGGACCCCCGCGTTCATATCGGCGAACCATTGCCGACATCCGGAGCCTGAGGTAGTTGAGCAGATGCTGGGTTGAATCTCGGCTTCATGATTCAATCACAATTTCCCGACGGAGTAAAAGTGGTGAAAGCCAATCATAAACTGCAAGGGGTTACAAAAACGCAATTGATTTTCAGACCGGCTCTGGGGCACATACTTCCATCGACTGCCGTTGCGATTGTCGCAATTCTAGCTCTTGGATTCAGCTCCAGACTGAATGCACAGGCCCAAGCCCCCGCCAGCGGTTCCAAGGACGTGGATGCTAATTACCTCATTGGTCCCTCAGACATGCTGGCGATAAGTGTCTGGAAGGACGCGGAGCTTTCAAAAACATTGCCGGTCCGTCCCGACGGCAAGATCTCACTTCCGTTGATCAATGAGATCGAGGTAAGTGGTTTGACCGCGAAGGCTGTGCAGGACATCATAACGCAGAAGTTGAAGGACTACATTTCCGATCCGCAAGTTACCGTAATCGTCCAGGAAGTGAAGAGCCGGACCTACAGCATCCTTGGCAAGGTTGCCAAGCAGGGATCCTTCCCGCTGGGAAAACCCATCAAGGTTCTCGAGGCCATTGCTATTGCGGGTGGGTTCACGGATTTCGCCCAGCAAACCAAGATCTACATCATGCGCCCCAAGAGTGACGGTTCGACCCAGACGATCCCATTCAACTACAAAAAGGCTATAAAGCCGCATGATCCCGCTGAGGACATCGAGCTCCAGAACGGCGATACAATTATCGTGCCTTGAATAAGAAGGTCTGCTGAATCTGACTCCATTTGGTGTACTATTTGGTGGATCCCCGCTAGCCTGATATAGTTGCGGAACCTTTCCCGGCGTAACTGAATAAATTAGGGCCTTCATTTCGATCTGCTTTTCTTATGCCGAACGCTTTATAGCGGGGAACTGGCCGGAGTGCTTGCTGGATAAGAGGCCAGCGCCTGGGTGGGCATGAAAATGCCCCCGCCACTCCCGAACTTTTGAAAGGGACATCAACATCAGGTAAGCAACAGGGGCGGGGAGCGATGCAATCCCTCTTTCTTCAGGAGGCAAGGATTCATGGGCGAACAAGATGAAGGGTTGGACATATCAAGAATATTGCACGGAGCGCTGAAGCACCGATGGTGGCTCATTGCGCCGACCGTTCTGGGAGCGTTGATCGCCTGTGCGGTATCGAGGGTTCTTCCCGACCGCTATGAGTCGGAGGCCAAAATCCTTGTGGAACACCAGCAAGTGGCGGAGCGCCTCGTAACTCCCAACACTACCTCCGACGTCAGGGAATCCCTCCTGATCACCACCGACGCGATACTTTCCCGCACGCAACTGCTCCGCATCGTCGATGAATTCAATCTCTATCCTAGCGAGAGAAAACGCCTCTCCCAGGAAGAGCTGGTGGCCTTGATGCACAGCAAGATCGACATTACCCCCATCAGTGAAACTAGCGGGAGCAAATCCCTTGACGAATTCAAGATCTCTTACATGGGCACCACCCCTCGACTTGCGCAGGAGATCACTCGCAAGCTCACCACGCTGTTCATTCAGGAAAATGACAGAATGCGGGAAGGGGTGGACAACGACACCACGCAGTTCCTCCAACAGCAGGTGGAAGCCGCGGCCGCAGAGTTGAAAAAGGAGGAGGACCAGGTTCGGGATTTCAAAATGAGCAACCTCGGCGACCTCCCCGAGCAGCAGCAGGGGAATTTGGGAATTCTTCAAGGATATCAAATGCAGCTTCAGAATACCCAGGCTGCGCTTGGCCGAGCGCGCGAACAGCGGGTTTACATGGAATCTCTAATCACGCAATACCAGGAACTCGCTGCTGCGGGGGCGTCCGCGCCCGGTGTGCCCGGCATGGCGGCAATGGATCCAACCTTAACGATCAAGGCAAAGTTGGAGGACCTCAGGAGTCAGAGGGCCGAGCTACTGGCACGTTATACCGAAAAATACCCTGATGTTGTCAAGGTCGAAGAGGAGATCAAGGAATCGGAAGATTTGCTGGCGGCCGCGCAAAAGAAAGCTCCGCAACCCGACACTGATGATGCCAGCAAAGAAAAATCGGAACCTGCGGACTCCACGGAAAATAATGCCGCCATCGCCCAACTGAAGAGCCAACTGGAGGCCAACCGTCTGGAAATGCAGAACGACGAGGCGCTTGAGAAGCAACTGCAAGGACAAATTGCCGAGTACCGGAATCGGTTGAACTTGACCCCGGTTCGCGAACAGCAGCTTGCCGAACTGACCCGCAATTACGATTTGTCCAAGAAAAACTACGATGACCTGCTCAGCCGAAAGACGGCATCGGAATTGGCCACGGACCTTGATAGGCGCCAGCAAGGCGAGCGATTCCGCACGATTGATCAGCCCAGCTTCCCGACCAAGCCGGCCTGGCCTAACCACTTTGCAATCGCCATGGGCGGTCTGGGAGCGGGCTTTGCCCTGGGTGCGGCCCTGGTTTTCCTTCTCTCCATCAAGGACCATTCGCTTCTTAACGAAAAAGATCTGGCTCGCCTGTTCCCTTTTCCTTTGATGGTGGGGGTGCCGGCGTTCTCCACGAAAGCCGAGATTCGAAGGCGTTCGCGAATGCATGTTGTGGAATGGTTGGCAGGTACCGCTTTGTGCCTGCTCGTTTGCGCCTCTGAATTTCTCGTGTATCGCAAGGGGTAGGAACCTGGGCACCGGCCGGACCACTGCCCGTCCCAGGATGAAAGGAAATGGCTCTCTTGGCCAATCGCTCTTTCAATGCCGGCACCGAAAAGGATAACATCCTTTCGACCTCCTCAGACGAATTCCTGAAGGGACTGGAAAGGTCGGACACCGATTTACCTTTCCCTGCAGTAAACAGCCCAGTCCCTCCGGAGAGCCGTTTGGTCGTTCACACCGAACCGCGCAGTGCAGGTGCAGACCGGTTCAGATTGGTGCAGGTCCGCCTCCGACATTTACAGGCGCATAAGAAATTGAAATGCTTGCTCATTACCAGTCCAATGCCGGGTGACGGCAAGAGTACGATATCCTTAAATTTAGCAACCGCCTTGTCAGAGAAGGGAAAGCGGTCCGTTCTTTTGCTGGAGGCGGATGTTTACAGACCTTCCATTCTCAAGAAATTGTATTTGAACCCATGGCCAGGACTGACGGAGTGCCTGGACAACAACAGCGATCCCATGCTGGCTGTCCGGCGCGTTGATCCGCTGGGGTTTTATTTGTTGCCTGCCGGAACCCCGACCCAAGCGGGCAATTTCCTTCAATCTGAGCTGTCTCCACAGTTTATTACGAGTCTTGCCAGTACATTCAGATGGATTCTTATCGATGCCCCCCCAACTACTCCGATGGCCGAGATTCTGGTGTTGAGGGCACTCTCCGATGCTACTTTACTTGTGGTTCGGGCTGGAGAAACGCCTCGGGAAGCAATCGAGGAGGCAACCAAGGTTTTGGGAGTTGACCACATTCTTGGAATCATTATGAACGGGGTTGAGGGTCTCGATAAAGTCTATTCAAAGTATTACGGCTACACCGGACCGAATCCCAGAAAAAAGTGACCTTGGTTTGGCCAGGATTAGAAAACTCCTCCATTTTGTAAGGAGTAGTGAGAGGAAATCTCGCGCGATTGATTGGTTGGCGCGGCGTGATGGCCAGGTTCGAGCGCAGCAGGCCATGCCATTTCCTATCGAGTGCTTGAGGCATAGCACCCGCGTCAATTAAGCGCCCCAAAGAGGACCTTTCTTCTGGAACCTCGGTTCTACAAACCTCTTAACCACTTAAGATTGTTCCAGTTTGGTACTAAGCCCGAATGGGCTATTAGTCCTATCTGAACCCTACCAATGGGCTATTGTCAGGGTTTTCTAATACCATAGACTGGGGATGTGAACGGGCAGACTGCGAATCCGACTCATGGCACTTGGTTGCAGCGGAGTAT
>JASIKV010000130.1 GCA_030049455.1 Terriglobia bacterium | reverse complement strand
CGTTGACGCACCAGGAGGGCACTGGTAGCATCGAAATCCCGTCGCGGGTGGGCAGCGGCGCAGGTCTTAAGGGCATCCAAAATATCACGGTGCGATATATGCACGGGCGGCCAGGGCAACAGGGGGCTTCATGCAGGATGTTTCGAAGCAGAGCTTCGACGTGATCGTGGTGGGGTCGGGCGCATCGGGAGGCTGGGCGGCCAAGCGACTGTCCGAAGCCGGGGTGAAAGTGGCGTTGCTCGACTGTGGGCGGCCCCAATCGGACCAGAATTTCTCCGAGCACAAGCCGGCCTTCGAGCTGAAATACCGCGACCGGGTTCCCGAGGTCGTGGGGCGCACGCGGCCGATTCAAAAAGACTGCTATGCTTGCATGGAATACAACTACGACTGGTTCTGCAACGACCTCGACGAACCCTACACCACTGCGCCCGGGACCCAATTCAGTTGGCAGGGCCGGCTGCGCGTGATCGGCGGGCGGACCAACGTCTGGGGGCGGGTCAGCCTGCGCTTGAGTGATTTGAACTTCAAGGCCGCGTCGTTCGACGGCTACGGCGCGGACTGGCCGCTTGCTTACAAGGACCTCGAGCCCTATTACGACATCGTGGAAGAGTATGTGGGCATCGCGGGCCGCGCGGAGGGTTACCCTTACCTTCCCGATGGCAAATTCCAACCGGAAATGGCCATGCGCTGCCCGGAGGTTCGCCTCCGTGAGCGGGTGAAGGCGAAGCTTGGCTGGGTGGTCACACCGACTCGCACCGCAAATATTACGAAACCCCTGAACGGACGCGCGCCTTGCCATTACTGCGGGCCCTGCGAACGCGGTTGCGTTACCCACTCGTATTTCAACTCCTATTTCACCACCGTGGCGGATGCGCTGGCCAGCGGCAATTGCACCCTTATCCCCAACGCCATGGCCTACCAGGTGCTAATGGATTCTGACCGCACCCGCGCCCGTGGCGTGCTCTACGTTGACCGCAACACTCGCGATGCGAAGGAAGTTTATGCGCGAGTCGTGGTGTTATCCGCGCAGGCGTTGGAGTCAGTCAGAATTCTGATGAACTCTGCCACGCGGCAGTATCCCAACGGCGTCGCAAATTCCAGCGGCGTATTGGGCCATTACTTGATGGATCACGCTTTGGGCGGCGGGGCGGCGGGCGAAATTCCCGAGTTGGCGCGGAAGCCCACTTTAGATGGACCGCACAGGCCCTGCGGCATCTACGTTGCCCGATTTCGCAACGTGCCGGGGTCGCGTTCGAAGAGTTTCCTGCGCGGCTACGGCTTCCAGGGAGGCGGCGATTCGGATTTCAATTATTCGGCGCCGGGGTTTGGCGCGGCTTACAAGAAGGCGCTCCTGGATCCGGTCACGACGGTCAGCCTGCACGGTTTTGGCGAATGCCTGGCGCGCCACGAAAATCAGGTGACCATCGACCCTGGCGTTCGCGACACTTTTGGCATTCCCGTACTGCGCTTCAACATGAAATACCGTGATAATGAACACGCCATGGTTCAGGATATGGCCGTCACCGCGGCCCAGATGCTGGAGGCTGCCGGGGCAAAGAACATCAAAGCTCACGTGAATGAAACCGTCCCCGGATGGGCGATTCATGAGGTGGGCATTGCCCGCATGGGAGACGATCCCAACAAGAGCGTGCTGAACGCATTCCAGCAGGCTCACGATGTGAAAAACTTGTTTGTAATGGACGGCGCCGGATTCCCCTCCACCGGCTGCCAAAATCCCACTCTGACGATTATGGCCCTCACCGTCCGCTCCTGCGATTACTTGATGCAGGAGATGAAGAAAAGTAATATCTAGATGAGAAGGAATCCAGGATAAGATCAAAACCTATGAGTGTTTCTTGATGTCCGCGTCGGTAGTCGCTTGGGATGCCGGCTCCGGGGTCGGCATGTGGCATTGACCGTCGAAAAACCCGCCGGGATCAACCAGCAGGCAAGGCGTGTAGATGTCGCCCAGCAGGATGCCGTGCTCCTTGATTTCTAAACGCTCCTTGGCGTGAACGGTCCCCTTCACTTTTCCCGTAATGCTGACCACCCGAGAGCGGATTTCGCCTTCGATTTCGCCCTGGTCGTGAACCACCACCATGCCGTCGGAAACGATCTCGCCCTTAAAGTGCGTATTCAGGCGGACGAGCCCTGCGGAAACCTTCATCTTTCCTTCCAACTCCACACCCGGTTCAAGCCAGCCGACCCAATCGTCCGGCAAGTGGGAGAGGTCGCGCCGCCGCGAGTCCGTTTTACTCAATCCAAATGCCATGTCAACCTCCCGAATAGAAGTGGTTCGTGGCTCGCAATAACTTGCAGGAATGATCGTTCTTGTTCGTGGATTCGCGGAAGGGCGCGGGCTTCAGCGTCGCCCCTCCGGGAGTCCGAATAACGGGTCTTACTAATGCAAGTAAGCACGAGTGACGGCACCCCTGCGTTTGCCCTGTTGCCCCGGCCGCCACCCACTATCTTTTGACGATCCATTCGAAAATGCGGTTCAGGTCATCCGCGGAAAAATAGTTGATTTCAAGCTTCCCGCGTTTTTCGTTCCCTCGAACTTTGATGCGCGTCCCCAGGGCTCGTTCCATTTCGAGCACGGCGGCGCGCAGATTGGCGTCCAGCTTGGGCGGTTCGTCTGTGTCAGCCTTCTTCGCAGGTTTCGCGCCACGCAGCGCGACGAGATTTTCCACCTGCCGGACGGAAAGGCTCTGCTTCACGGCCAGCTTCGCCAGTTGCACTTGCGCGGTGGCGGAATCGAGCCCCAGCAGCGCGCGCGCATGACCGGCGGAAAGCTGGGAATCCGCCACCATCTGCTGCACCTCGGGCGGCAGGCGCAGCAGGCGCAGCGTATTGGTCACTGTCGAGCGGTCCAGGCCCAGGCGCTCGGCGATGGCCTCGTGATTCAGCCCGTGCTTTTGTTGCAGCGCGGCATAGCCCTGCGCGGCTTCCAGCGGATTCAAGTCCTCGCGCAGCAGGTTTTCGGTCAGGGCCAATTCCAGCGCATCGCGGTCGCCGATTTCGCGCACCACGGCGGGAACTGCTTCAAGCCCCGCCTCGCGCGCGGCGCGCCAGCGCCGTTCGCCGGCGATCAACTGATAGCGCGCCCCCGAGCGCCGCAGCAGCACCGGCTGCACCACGCCGCTCGAGCGAATCGAGTCGGTCAGCTCCTTCAGCTTTTCCGGCGAGAAGGCGCGGCGCGGCTGGAAGGGGTTGGCGTCAATCTGGTCAAGCGCAACTTCCACCAATCCGGCCGAGGCCGTCTCGACGGTGCGCAGCAGCGCGTTAAGCCCGCGCCCCAGCGCCTTTCTGGTCATGATGGATGACCTCCTTGGCCAGCTCCACGTAGCTCGTGGCGCCCTTGCAATCCTTGTCGTAAAGCATCACCGGCTTGCCGAAGCTCGGCGCCTCCGCCAGCCGCACGTTGCGCGGGATCACGGTGGAGAAAACCTGGTCGCCGAAGAAATCGCGCAAGTCGTCGCGCACCTGCTGCGAAAGATTGGTGCGCTCGTCGTACATGGTCAGCAGAATGCCCTCCACGGCCAGTCGCGTGTTATGCGTGCGGCGAAT
>JASIKV010000129.1 GCA_030049455.1 Terriglobia bacterium | reverse complement strand
ACCGCCCTGGCGCGAACCTGCCGGTCGGTGCGCGTCGCCTTGTCGATGTAATTCACTCCCGCCGCTTTGCCCTGATCGTTCAAGACGATTTCGCGGGCCATGGCGCCCGTAATCATGGTCAGGCGTCCGGTGGCCATGGCGGGAGGAATCAGAACCTGGCTGGAGCTGAAGTTGGAAGCCGTCTTGCACCCGCGCCCGCACTGGTCGCAATAGTGGCAAGGCGGGCGGCCGTTCAGCGGCTGCGTCAGAATGGCCTTGCGCGCGGGCACGCAGAGAATCCCCAGCTTGTCGCAGGCGCGCTTGACCAGCAAGTCGGAGCAGCGCGGCTTGGGAGGCGGTTGAAAGATGCCGTCCGGCGCGCTGGGAATTCCTTCCTTCGACCCGAACACACCGATGTAGCGATCCACTTTGTCGTACCAGGGCTCGAGGTCCTGATAGGTAATGGGCCAGTCGTCGCCCCGGCCATCATGCGAACGCGCCTTGAAGTCCACTTCCGCGAAGCGCAGCGCGATGCGTCCCCAGTGGTTGGTGCGCCCGCCCACGATGCGCGAGCGGAACCACATGAACTTCGAGCCCGGCGCCCGGGTGTACGGCTCGCCTTCGATGGTCCATGAGCCGTTGGGCGCCATGAACTCGGTGCGCCCGAAATCCTCGTAACCCTCGCCGCCGATTCCCGCCCCGCGGTGCGCCAGCTCGTAAGGCCACACGTGCTCCTTGTAATCGGTATTGGGGTGAAGCATGGGCCCGGCTTCCAGCATCACCGCGTTCAGCCCGCCTTCCGTCAGCACTTTGGCCGCGGCGCCGCCCGCCGCTCCCGATCCGATGATGCACACGTCATAAACTTTCCCCGTGCGTATGATTTCCATAATGAATTCCCGCTCTCCCTTTTGGACCCCATGAAGCTACAAATTCTTCCCGGACGCGTCAATGTTTATTTCATGGCCGTTTTGCCTTCACGATTCCTGAATGTCGCGCACCACGCGGAAGCCGTAATCCGCGTACTGAAATGCCGGAGGAATGCTGGAGCGCGCCGCCACGCGGCTTACCTTAATATGATGCCGCCAGGAGCCGCCGCGCGAGGCGCGACGCACTCCGGACAAGGGGCCAGGGGGATTTTCCCGCGGAGAGCCCGCGTAATAATCCGCCTGAAACCAATCCGCGCACCACTCGTGAACGTTTTCGCAGAGATCGCAAATGCCAAAGGCATTCGGCTCGCCCCGCCCCACCGGCAACGGTCCGCGCACTTCCCCGCCCCAGCGCTCGCGGTAATCCGGGCGCGACTGCGGCTCATCATTGCCCCAGGGATAAAGCCGGCTTTCTTCGCCGCCGCGCGCCGCGCGCTCCCACTCGGCCTCGGTGGGCAGGCGGTAATGGCGACCGGCCGCATCCGAGAGCCATTGGCAGTACTTCAGCGCTTCAAACCAACTGACGGAGACTACAGGGAATTCGGGGTTGTCAAAATCGCCTTGATTCCAATTGGGCGGCGCGGGGTGCCGGGTGGCCTGCATGAACGCGGCGAAGTCACGGTTGCGCACCTGAAAAACCGCCATTTCGAATGCCCGCACGCTCACACGGTGGGCCGGGCGCTCCTCTTCGCGTCCCTGCTCGCATCCCATCAGGAATTCCCCTGCCGGAACCGCAGCGCATAGGGGCTCAGCAACTTCTTCAAGAGATGAATGGGCGGGCTGGTAAAACTGCGGGTCAGGTGCCATGTAGGCGCCGGAACCATGTCCCGGCGGTGCCGTTACTGATTCTGGTAGGAAGCCAGGTATTGCTTCATGCCTGCATCGTTCAGTTTCAACTGGCCGGAGCGAAGGAATTGCTCCTTCAGATTCTGCCGGTAAATCTCAAACTCCAGGCTGCGCTTCTGGCTGAGCAACTCCTCCTCAATCTGGTCGCGCTGGGCGGCAAAATCCGCGTCGTTGGCGGGCGTGTGCGAAATCACCTTGAACACCACCTGATTGGTTCCAACGCTGATGACGTTGCTCACCTGGCCGGGGTCCAGGGTGAAAGCGCCGGTAAGCTGCGAGCCGTTGCCTGCGCCCTCCACGTACTCAGACTCGCTGAAGTCGTTGCTGGTCTTGGGCGTCAGGCCAAGGGATTTGGCCGCCTTGTCGAAATCCTCCGTCTTGGCCAGCTCGGCGAGCTTCTCAGCCTTCTCGCGGGCAAGGGTGATGGAGTCCTCATGGCGGAAGTCCTCCTCCACCTGCGGGCGCACTTCGTCAAGCGAGGGAACATGCTCGGGAGAGACTTGAATCAACTGAATGACCGCCTCGCCGCGCGGAACGGAAACCGGGCCGCCGACCTCATTTATTTTTAGCTGGAACGCCAGGTTGTCCAGGCCGTCGCTCTTGCCCAGGTCGGGAACGGGCTGATTGAACTTGAACAGCGGGGTTTCGCGCGGCACAAATCCCGCCTTGGTAACAATGTCGGCAAACTGCTGCGGGTTGGCCTTGATTTGCGTTGCCAGGGAGTTCGCCAGGCTGTCCTGCACGTCGGCAATCCGCTGCTTCTCAAGCTCGGCCTGGATGGAACCCTTCAATTCGTCAAAAGTTTGCAAATGCGCAACCTGTTTATCCTCAACTTTAATAATATGAATCCCATATTCGGTCTTGACCAGGCCGCTCACCTCGCCCGGTTTCAGGCCGAAGGCCGTGGACTCGAAATTCGGCACGGTCTGGCCGTGAACGATCCAGCCGAGCTCGCCGCCTGCCTGGGCGGTGGAATCCTCCGAGTATTTCCTGGCAAGGTCGCCGAAGTTCGCCCCGGCCCGAATCTGGTTCAGCACGTCCGCCGCGGTCTTTTCCAGGGTGGCGGCTTCCGCCGGCGTTTTGCCCGTGGTTTTGAAGAGGATATGCGCCACCTTCACTCGGTCGGGAACGCGGTAATCGGAAAGGTGTTGCGCGTAATAGTCGTGCAGCTCCGCATCCGTCACGTTGACGCGGGCGCGCGCCAGGTCAGCGTCGATCATCACATAGCGCAATTGCCGCTGCTCGGGAAGCTTGTATTTGGCGGAGTTGATCTTGAAGGTCGCCGCAAGCGCCTCCGGCGTTATCTTCACGTCCTTGATGAACTGGCTGGGATCGAGCGTGACGTAATCGATTTTGGTCTTGTTGTTGCGCCGGCGATACTGCGCCAGAACTTCCCCGGGCGTCACCTGCACACCATCCGTGACGATGCCGCGGATTTTGTCCTCCAGCAGGCTGTCGCGGATGAGAGCTTCAAACTGGGGAAGGGTTTTGCCGGTGTTGGCGGAGATCATTTGCGCGGCCTGTTCGGCGCCCACAAAGTTGCCGCCCGGATACAGCCAGGGGATGCCCTCAAAGGTCTTCAGCACCTCCGCATCCGTAACTTCGATTCCCATCTTGTGGGCTTCCTCGACCAGGATCTGGTCGATCACCAACTGGTCCAGCACCGTGGGGGCAAACATCGCGATCATGCGCGGGTTCATTCCATTGGGGGAGTTCCGGAACTCGTCGCGGATGTGCTCGTCCAGCTCCTGACTGGTAACGGTGTTGTTGCCGATGGAGGCAAGCACATTGCTCTGAGTCGTGCTGGTGTCACCCCCCCCGATGGGCGCCATGACAATCACCATGCTCAGGCAGACGATGCTGAGGAAGAAAATCAGCGCATACTTGTATAATTTTTCTTTGGTCGTGCGGTTGAACGAAAACATGATTGCTCCGACGTGTAGGCCAAAACCTTTTTATTATAGTGGAACTTGCGCGGCGGCGGCAAGACTGCTTCTCTCTGTAGCGCGGGTGTCCCCACCCGCGGCCTTACTGCGGCTGTCCCCACCCGCGGTGTTACTGCGGCTGCCCCCAGGCGCCATGGTGTCGCGGCTGAGGACAGCCGCGCTACAACGAACTGCCGATTCTCAGGTGCCGCGGTTGAGGACAGCCACGCTACAACCAACTGCCAATTCCCAGGTGCCGCGGCTGAGGACAGCTGCGCTACAACCAACTGCCGATTCTCAGGTGTCGCGGCTGAGGACAGCCGGACTACAACCAACTGCCGATTCCCAGCGTTAATTCCCTCCGCGCAAGGCCTGGTCAATGGCTTGATAGTAGGCGTCTT
>JASIKV010000128.1 GCA_030049455.1 Terriglobia bacterium | reverse complement strand
ACCGGTATTTGTTGCCGGCAATGTTGAAAACCACGTAGGGTTTCACCCAGTCGGCACTTCCCATGACCAGCTTGATCTCAGCGAAGCTTGCCCATTGGCAGGCGGACGAAACACGATACCAATTGTCGAGCGCCGTGCCCGCCTCCGGCCGTGCCGCCTTGTACTCACGAATCGCCTTATAGCTGATAACGTGCACGACCCTCCCAAACTAATGTTCCCATAACGGGAACCTTTTTGCAAGGGTTGGTCCTGACCTTGCGCAAAACGGGAAAAAGCCCGCTCGTTGTTATCTGCTTGCGAACTGTCAGTTCTTCGGCTCGGGCCTGGGCTTTGGTTGGCCCGCATCGAGGCTGCGATAGTTCATGACCGCGTTCAGCAACAGGGCGAAACTTCCCGACGTCTCATTCCGCCACATGGGGTTGTTGGAGAAGAACAGCACGTGCCCCTGGCCGTGAGGAACGTCCACAACCGCGGGTTTTTCAGCCAACTCGGGTGCGCCGTCCAGCTCGCCGCTGTAGAGCAGGTCCTTCGCTTCGGAGAAGCGCAGAATCACGCGCGGGAATTCGCTCGCAGGCGGAACCAGTGCCCCTTCGAATTCGCGGATCTCGGGGGAAATGTAGAGCTCCTGCTCGCGCGGCGTGCGCTTGGGCGGCTTTTCGGGCGCAACGTAGTCGCGGCCCTGGATCACGTCGGGGTCGGTGGCTGAACCGCGGCCGCTCGAGCGGCCCGCGCCTTCTTCGCCGCCACCGAAGCCGCCAAAACCGAATCCGGTTGTTACCCGCAGAAGCGCGCCGGGCCGGAAGAACACATAGAGCTGCGACCCGTAACCGTACGCCACCGGACTTTTCTGGTCCTCAACTTTTGCAAGCAGAATGCTGCCCGGGCAAATCAAGCGTTGCGGGCGGGCCAAGGAAACCATGTCCGTGATTCCACCTTCGATGGGCAGGGTTGCTCCGCCTCCCACTGCGATCATCAAACCGCCTTCCTTCACGAACTCCGCAAGGTTTTCAAGCCCCGAATAGCCCAGCCCCCCGCGAATGTCGTCACTGGTGTCGAGTCCGGGCGCGAACAAATTGGGCATCTCGTCGGTGTTCTTCCAGGGCAGGGGATTGGCGCGCATGGAAATGCCGTTCAGGCGGCCGGCCAGATCGCCGTTACCGGGTGGAATGATGATGACGTCAAATTGCTGCCGCAGATTGGGCGTTTCGCGAATTTTGGTGTCCGCGATGTAGGTGTAGGGAATCTTAAGCTGGTCGAGCGAAACGCGGAACCAGCCGTCGTTCTGTGTGCTCTCCCAGTTGTGCATGATGGCGACGCGCGCCGCCAGCAGAGGATGCGTGGCGACGCCGGGCTTCTCATCAACCGAGTAGACCGCCAGGCCCAGCTCGTGCGCGGCATTTTCAACCGCGTCGTGGTCGGCGCCGCTGATGATAAATGCGCCGCGGCCGAATTTGTGGCCCGCCGCTTCAAAGGGCTCCTCCGCAGCTTCCATGGTGACGTTCGCCAAACGATAGCGGAGCGTTCCCAGCGCGCTTGAGGCGTTGTTATCGACCAGGAAGATGCTCCCGCTCTTCCCGCTAACGCTTCCTGCAGGTGTGATGGGAGTCTGAACCTTGACCATCGGAACGTCGAGGATGCCGGTATCCAGTACGCGCGCGGTCTTCACATTCGCGAGCGCGCCCATGGTCCAGCCGGTGTCGTCGTAAGAGCGTGGATCGCGCGTGCTGTAATACTGCGTGTCTAGCAGCATGTCCGCAAGTCTGCTGTAGGGTTGATCCATGCGGATGACGTAGCTACCGGCGGGGAATTCCATGGTCTTCTTGCCGTTGGGTTTCTCAGGCGCCGCGGGCTTGGCGTTTTCAGCGGTTGTCGCGCCTTTCGCGCCGGGTCTGTGCGCCGATCCTCTGGTTCCTTCCGCGGGGCCTTCCTCTGCCGTCTCCTCTTTGGGCTGGTCCTGGCTCGGACCTTTCGCGGCCGGTGTGGAATCGGCGGGCAGAGACACGCTGAAGGCCTTATCCGCGCGCGAAACCTCAATGCCCTGCATCGCCAGCATGTTCAGCAGGCGCGCCTGCTCAAAGGGTCTCGCTTCATCGCCTGGGAACACCCACGCGGCCGGGCCTTCGCGCCGCGCTTTTTCAATCGACCGGCGGCTTTTGGCATAAAAATTCATCAGGTATTCCTGGCCGTTCATCGCCAGGTTGTACATTCCCAGCAGCACGCCGCTTTGTTCCATGTTGGCGTTGTCACGCGCCGACCACTTCACCTTGGGCAGCGGAGGATTCGGCCGGAACCACTCGCGGCTGGTTTCACCCGGAGTCAGCTCACGCTCCATGGTGTCCGCGCCGTCATTTCCAAAAGTCTCGTAGAACCTGCCGATGGAATTGTGCCCATTGGCGAGATAGAACATGTAGTTCGGCGCCCAGCCGTCGTAAAAGCCGTGCGTCCACACGCCGATTACGCCGCGCTTGGTGAGCTCTTCGATTTCGTAGTAGGCCATCTGCTGCCACTCGGTGGTGACGATGGGATCCAGCCAGGCGTTGTAGGGGCCTGTGCCGGTCGAAATGTAGAGATAAGGCTCCGATTCGTGCA
>JASIKV010000007.1 GCA_030049455.1 Terriglobia bacterium | reverse complement strand
TCATCCTCCTCCCTTAATCCGCCGATTCTAGGGCCAGAGCTCGATACTAACTAGCAGCCAGGAGGCGATATGCAGTGTAAAGTTTTCAATGTTCCCCTCAACTCAGAGGACGGACACGGCAAGGAGCGGCGATTGAACGAATTCCTCGGGGCAACGAATGTAAAGCGAGTTTTTGCCTCGCTGGCCAATTCCCCCGAGGGGCCTATGTGGTCCGTTCTGTTCCTCTACGAGGGCGGAGCCGAGGTCGCGCAGAAGGAGCCCGTCAGTTCCTCTGTGCAAACAAACACCGACAATCGAAATGCCGACGCCGCGAGTCCCTCCGGCGCTCAACTGACGGGCGACCAGGTGAGGTCCGTCGTAGCCCTGAAGAAATGGCGGGCGGACCAGGCCGCGCAGGAAGGCGTTCCCCTATACATGGTCGCGCAAAACAAGTGGTTGGAGGAAATGGTTCGAATTCCGGTCAGGACGGCGGTTGATCTCCTGAAGGTTCAGGGGCTCGGCGAGTGGCGGGTGAAGAAATATGGCGCGAGGATTGTGGAGATTTTGAATGCCGCCGAGAGCCCCAAGCGCTCCTGGCCGTCATCGAGCTACGCCGCCGGGCGCGCCTGAGGAATTCGCGGCACGGCCATCTCTTTTTTGGAAGTCCGATAGACGCCACTGAAGACCCGACATCGGATCTTCCGATGGCGCTGCCGCGAAGGGCAGCCAAACTTCAAACTTGCTTTCGGAGTCCACCGCCGATTGCGCCGTCGCTGCGGAACCTGCTGAGGAAGAGTGACTGTGGTGTGCGGCAGGGAGAATCTTCACAGATTCTCGCACGCCGCGGTGTCGGCAGGAGCAATGAGATCACCGGCCGCGAAGGAAATTGCGAGTCCAGCGACAACCGCGGGCTTGAAGATAAGAATCTTATAACTTGCCCCTCGCTTGTTACTGAGATTTTTCCTCAGCGATTCGAGGAACTGCATTTGGACTCCCGCCGAAGGTTCCATCGAAATACCTGATTTCATTGGGTTTCGCACTTGCAGCCAAGAATTACTACGGTTGGACCGCTTTTCATCAGAGACCCGAAGACTACGCTCATGAAATTCCACACTTGGGCCGATAGGAACGATTGGAGGGTGCGAAGGGTGATAACCGTCCCTTCGGCCAGAGGGTGAAAAGAGTGTTCCGGCGGTATTAACTCCGCATAACTCAACTTAACGCGCTAACTCCTTTAAGGGATTTGCATGAGCCTTATGCCCAGCCCAGCGACTGAACAGGATGTTTTTCCCGCGGAAACTCCACTTGCCGCTTCTCCATCGAAGCTCGCGAAGGTCCTGGTCATCGATGACGAGGAAGTTGTGGCTCACACGCTGAGTGTGATGTTGAAAGCCGATGGGTTTGATGTGGCTGTCGCCCGGAGCGGTGAAGAGGGTGTGGGATTGCTCCGGGGCGGTGAATTTAATGTTGTCATCACGGATCTGGTGATGCCCGGGTTGGGTGGAATTCAGACGCTGGAGGCGGTGCGGGAGATCAATCCGGACATCCCGGTGATGATCCTTACCGGTTACGCCACGGTGAATGCCACGATCGCCGCGCTCCGCCACGGCGCTTGCGATTTCCTGCTGAAGCCACTCAGCCTGGCGCAGCTTCGTGCGGCGGTCGCCCGAGCCCTGGCGTCCCGCCGTCCGAGAGTCGAGCCGCCCTCCAATGACCCCGCGCTTTCCATCCTGGCAGCGCTTAAACCCGAAGATCGCGCTGCCGCCGCGCTCAAGTTGGCCAAGCGCACGATGCGGGCGAGCGCCGCCGCGATCGCGGTGATTCCACGCGAAGGCGAGGAGCTGATTATCGAGCTTTCAAAGGACAGCGGCTCCCTGACCCCGGCGGTTGTTCGTCATCACGCCAAAGAGGCCTTCAAGCATGGCGAGCCGATTTACGAGCCGCTCTGCACGGGAAACCGTTCACCGTCAAAGAATGGGACTACGCCTCCGGGATCGGTATTGATCTACCCCCTGGCATCACACGGCACAACCTATGGCGCTCTCATGCTTTGGAGGGATCCTAGCCTGGCTGAATTCTCGGCCTTTGACGTGACCGGGGGCAAGGTATTGGCGGAAGAGATCGCGGTTGCCCTGGATGATGCGCGATTCAATTCCGAGCCGAGGCATAAGGTTGGATCGGCCACGGACACAACCAAGGGCGTGCATTCCACGGAGACCGTCGCCAAGGCAGTGATTGCCACGTCCCACGAAGCCATCGTGCTGCTCGATAAGTCGGGAGTTGTGCAGGATTGCAACCCGGCGGCGGAAAAAACCTTCGGTGTGCCGCGCCGGCGCGCGGTGGGAAGAAAATTTTCCGATTTCGCCTTTCCTCCCGCACAGGCTCCGGTTTTTGACGCTCACCTGGACAAAGCCTACCGGGAAGGCCGGGATCCGCATTACGGGCCAATGAAGGTCATGGCGGTGCGGGGGAATGGGGAAGAATTCCCCATCGAAATATCCACCGCGGCCATTGAGACTCCGCAGGGGCGTCTGCTGAGCACTTTTGGGCGCGACATCACCGTCAGGATGCAGGCATTCGATGCCCTGCGCGCCAGCGAAGAGCAATTTCGCCAGTTGGCGGAGAACATCAATGCGATTTTCTTCATTTGCGAACCTGACCCCATACGAATCACCTACATGAGCCCGGCCTACGACGTCATCTGGGGGCGGCCGCGCCAGGAGTGCCTTGAACGCCCTGACGCCTGGATGGATGCGATCCATTCCGACGACCGCTCCATCGCCTTTGAGTTGTTTGCACAGGCCAATCAAGGGAAACAATCGAGCGCGGAATACCGCATCCTCCGGCCCGACGGAGCGATTCGGCACATTCACGCCCAAGTATTCCCCGTGCGGGATGATAAGGGAGCACTCAGCCGCCTGGTCGGAATCGTGGAAGACACCACCGAGCGCAAGCAAGCGGAGAAGGTCCTGGCAGATGCCCAGGCGCACTTTCACAATCTGTTTGCCTCCAGCCCTTTACCCACCTTCCTGATCGACGCGGAAACATTCCAATACCTGGAAGTCAATGACGCGGCTGCCACTTACAGCGGGTATGCGCGGAGTGAGCTTTTGCAGATGAAGCTCACCGACCTGCTGCTGCCGGAAGTTGCGCCGCGGGTGACGGCCACCATTCATTCGCGCCCCCTGCACACCCAGTGGCACGACCACGGGCGTCATCGGCTGCGGGACGGCCGCGAAGTTGAAGTGGAAGTGGACGTCCACATTGTGGAATATCGCGGGCGAAAGGCGGTGTTGAGTGTCATTCAGGATGTCACCACGCGCAACCAGGGGCATGCGGAAATGGCCAATCGCCATCGCCTGGCAACCCTGGTGGCGGACATCGGGTTGACGCTGACGCGCTCGAGCAGTCTTCGCAAAGGGTTGCAGGAATGCGCAGAAATCTTTGTGAATAGTATCGGCGCCGCCTTCACCCGCGTTTGGACTGTGAATGAGGTGGAAAAGGCGCTGGAGCTTCAGGCGAGTGCGGGAATCTACACCCACATCGACGGAGGGCACGCGCGCATTCCACTGGGCAGATTCAGGGTCGGACAGATCGGGCAGAGCGGCGCGCCCTATTTTACCAATTCATTGCTGCAAGACGCGGGGCTGGAAGACAGGCAGTGGGCGCAGCGGGAAGGCCTGGTGGCATTCGCGGGCTATCCCCTGAAGGTGGAGGAGCGCGTGCTGGGAGTGGTGGCGGCATTCACTCGTGAACCGATGACGGAGGCGATTCAGCAGGCATTTACTGCCGTGGCCCCCAGCCTTGCCCAATTCATCGAACGCCGCCGGGGCGACGATGTCCGCGCGTTTTTAGTCTCGCTCGTGGAATCCTCCCAGGACGGAATAATCGGGATTTCACTCGACGGGACGGTGATCAGTTGGAACCACGGAGCCGAAGGCGTGTACGGCTATGCGGAGAAGGAAATGGTGGGAAAGTCTGTCTCCGTGCTGATCCCTCCGGATCGGGCCGAAGAGTTGACCCAATTGCTCGAGAGAGTCCGGCGCGGCGAAAGAATCAATGGCCACGAGACCGTTCGCCTGCGCAAAGACGGCGGCAGGGTCGACATCTCGCTCTCCCTGTCGCCGATTCTGGACGCGGAGGGCAAGATTACCGGCGCAGCGGTCATTGCCCGGGATATTACCGAACGAAAACGCGCCGAGGTCCGCACCCGCCTTCAAACTGCGGCCCTGGAATCCGCCGCCAACGGCATCGTAATTGCCAATCGTGAGGGACGCATTCTTTGGGTTAATCCCGCCTTCACCTGGCTGACGGGGTATTCGGCCGACGAGGTCCTGGGAAAGGACACAAGCCTGTTGAAGTCTGGGGTGCACAACGCAAACTTCTATCGGGACCTCTGGAAGACGGTCCTCGAGGGCAAGGTGTGGCACGGAGAGATTGTCAATCGCCGAAGAGACGGCACGCTCTATAACGAGGAGATGACGATCACTCCCGTGCGCGACGCACAGGGACAAATCAGCCAGTTCATTGCCATCAAGCAGGACATTACAGAACGCAAGCGGCGGGAGCAGGCGCTGTGGGCGAGCGAGGAGCAACTGAAAGCCATTCTCGACAACTCTGCCGCAGTGATTTATTTGAAGGACGCCTCCGGCCGGTACATCCGGGCCAATCGCGCGTTCGAAACCCGGTCAGGCTTCAAACCCGGACAGGTGGCCGGGAAAACCGACTACGATTTGTTTCCCAAGGAAGTGGCGGACAAGTTCTGGGCAAATGACCAGAGAGTTGTGCGCGAGCGCGCGTCCCTGGAGTTTGAGGAAAGCGACATTCACGAAGGCAGGATCCGCACCTATCTTTCCGTCAAGTTTCCCCTTTATGACACGGAAGGGGCGCCCTACGCAGTCGCTGGAATCTCCACCGAGATTACTGAGCGCAAGCAGGCGGAGCAGGCCCTGTCCCAGGAACGCGACCTGCTCCACGCCCTCATGGACAACATCTCCGATTACATTTATTTCAAGGATGCCGACGGGTGTTTTGTGCGCGTCAACAAGGCGCACGCCCAGGCGCTGGGCCTGAGCCACCCGCGCGAGGCGGTGGGCCGAACCGACTTTGACTTCTTTCCCCTTGACGACGCCAAGAACTATCTTCGCGACGAATGCCTGGTGCTCGTGGCCGGTCAACCACTCGTCGGCTGGGTGGAAAGGGTTCGGCGGGCGGACGGAACGGTGGGTTGGTTTTCTTCCACCAAGGTTCCCATCCGCGACTCACAGGGTCGCATTACCGGCCTGGTGGGGGTTTCGCGCGATATCACGGAGCGGAAGCGCGCTGAAGAGGCGCTACAGGAAAGCGAAGAGCGGTTTCGAAGTTTTGCGGCTTCCGCCCAGGATGCGATTGTCTTGCTGGACAGCGATGGTGCGATCTCCTACTGGAACGAGGCGGCGGAGAGGATCTTCGGACATTCCAGCCAGGAAATACTGGGGAGAAAAGCGGATGAAGCTTTGGTTCCGGAGCAGTACCGTGAGGCATTCCGCGAAGGCTTCCTGCGGATTCGGCCAGGCGGGGAGAATCCCGGGGGCGGCAACCGTCTGGAGCTGACCGCAGTCCGCAAGGATGGAAGGGAATTCCCTGTAGAGGTTTCCGTTTCCGCGCTGCAACTCCGCAAAAAACAGGCCATTCTCGGCAACTTTCGCGACATCTCGGAACGGAAGGAGGCGGAGGCGGCATTGCTCCGTTATGCGCGGGATTTGGAGGCTTCGCAGGCCGCTCAAATAAGGCACGCGGAGGAATTGGCGCGCTCGGTTGAGGAGTTGGCCCGCGAGCGCGACCTTCTGCGCACGCTGATGGATAACATTCCCGATGCCATCTGCTTCAAGGACGCCCACGGCCGCTACACGCGCGTCAACACCGCCCAGGCGCGCCTGCTGGGATTGAAGAGTTCGGACGAGGCTGTGGGCAAGACCGACCGGGACTTCTTCTCCGCAGAGGATGCGCAGCGCTGCTACGAAGCGGATCAAAAAGTGCTTGCGACCGCGGAGCCCCTGATTGGCAACCTCGAAAAGCGCCCTGACGCCGGCGGAAATGCCCGCTGGGTCTCGAATACGGAAGTTCCGGTGAAAGACGCGCAGGGGCAAGTGACAGGAATTGTGGGGGTCGCGCGTGACGTCACCGAATGGAGATCCGCCGCGGAAGCTCTGCGCCTAAGCGAGGAGCGCTACCGCGAATTGATTGAAAACGCCAGCGACATCGTTTACACGACGGACCTGGACGGACATATGACTTCCCTCAACCGGGTGGGCAGGCAGCTTTTGGGTTATTCACCGAAGCAGGTGGCTGAACTGGACATCTGGCAATTGGTGGAGAGCAGGCACTGGGACCTGGTGAAGGCGGGACGCCAACGGTTGCTGGGGGGCGAAACCGACCTGCACATGGAAGTTGAGGTCAAAGCCCAGGATGGCCGCAGGGTGATGCTGGACGTCCGGCCGCGCCTGGTCATTGAAGACGGACAGCCGGTGGGAGTGCAGGGCATTGGACGTGACATTACCGGACGCGATGTGGCGGAGCTGGAACTGCGTCACGCCCAGAAACTCGAATCGGTGGGCCGCCTCGCCTCCGGAATCGCGCATGAAATCAATACCCCCATCCAGTTTGTCGGTGACAACACACGCTTCCTGCAGGACTCTTTCGACAGCCTGCGCGCCCTGCTGGCAAAATACCAGGAATTGCGAGACGTCGCTGAGTCCGACGCCAAACTGGCGGAGGCTTTGGCCTCTGTCCATCAGGTTGAGGAGGAGGCGGACTGCGAGTATCTGCTGGAGGAGATTCCCAAGGCCCTTTCTCAAACTCTTGAAGGCGTCACGCGCGTGGCCACGATCGTGCGTGCCATGAAGGAGTTTGCGCATCCCGAGAGCAAGGAGATGGCGGCCGCCGACCTCAACAAGGCGCTCCAAAGCACTCTGACCGTTGCCCGCAACGAGCTGAAATATGTCGCCGATGTGGAAGTGGAGCTGGGGGAAATACCTCTGGTGGTTTGCAACGTCGGCGATTTGAACCAGGTTTTCCTGAACCTGCTGGTCAACGCCGCTCATGCCATCGCCGACGTGGTGAAAGGCTCGGACGAAAAGGGGAAGATCCACGTGCGCACGACGGCCGAGGGAGAGACAGTGCTGATCGCCATTTCCGACACCGGCAGCGGCATTCCCGAAGCCATTCGCACCAAAGTTTTCGATCCGTTCTTCACCACCAAGGAAGTGGGGCGCGGAACCGGACAGGGATTGGCCATCGCCCGTTCGGTGGTGGTGGAGCGCCACAGAGGCACGCTGACCTTTGACAGTGAAGTCGGAAAGGGAACTACTTTCTTTATCCGCCTGCCGGTTCAGCCGCCGGAATCCTGCAAGGAGGCAAAGGCAACATGAGAAGAGTGCTTTTCGTGGACGACGAGCCCAGAATCCTGGAGGGGCTAAGGCGCATGCTGCGTCCCCAGAGAGCAGAGTGGGACATGGCGTTCGCCCCCGGCGGCGCGGCGGCCCTGGCCCTGATGGAGGCCACTCCTTTTGATGTGATCGTTTCTGACATGCGCATGCCGGGAATCGACGGCGCGGCGCTGCTGACACGTGTGCGCGACCTTTATCCCGAGGTGGTGCGGATCGTCCTCTCCGGCCATACGGAAATGGCCACGGCGCTCCAGGTGGTTCCCGTGGCGCACCAGTTTCTGGCCAAACCCTGCGATGCGGAAATGCTGCGCGTGGGCATCGAGCGCGCCTGCCACTTGAAGGGCCTGTTGCACGACGAAGCCATCCGGCGGACGGTGGGGGCCGTGGGTGACATACCTTCGATTCCCCGAATTTACGAGGCCCTGACGAACGCGCTGATGGATGCGGACGTCTCACTTGCCAAGATCGCCAAAATAGTGGAGCAGGACGTGGGTATTTGCGCCAAGATTCTGCAACTGGTGAACTCCGCGTTCTTCGGCATCTCCCATTCCATGACCAACATTCAAAATGCCGTCAGCTATCTCGGCATCAACACGCTGCGGAGCCTGGTGCTTTCCGTCGAAATCTTCCGGACATTTACTCCGCAAAGAAAGATTGAAGGGTTTTCGCTCGAAGCCATGCACCGCCACGCGCAACTTACCGCCCAGATTGCCCGGCGCCTGCCGATGCCCAAGCATCTGATTGACATCGCCATGGTCGCAGGAATGCTCCACGACGTGGGCAAATTGATTTTGGCCTGGAAGCTTCCCGACCGCTTTGAAAAAGCTCTGATGGAGGCGAGCGCCTCGCAAATTCCCTTGTATCAGGCCGAGGAGCGTCTGGAAGGTTTCGGCCACGCTGAAATCGGCGCCTATTTACTGGGTCTTTGGGGATTGCCCTACACCGTGGTGGAGGCTGTGGCGCTTCACCACCGTCCGAATCGCGTCCCGCATCAGGGCTTTGACGCCATCTCGGCTGTTTATGCCGCCAATCTTTTGGCGCATGGACTGGAGGAATCTTCAAACGGAGATTCCTCGCCGTATCACCTGGAGAGGTTCCAGGAGGAGATTAATGAGCTCGGAATCGGAGGGCAGATGCCGGAGTGGCAAGCCATGGTGAGGGAAATTCCAGCCATGGAGGTGGAGGCCTAAGCATGTCAGACAAGATACTTCTGGTGGATGATGAACCTTCGGTCTTGCAGGGCTACCAGCGGCTTCTCCACTCGCAATTCCACGTCACCACGGCCGTGGGCGCCAAGAGCGGATTGCAAACGATCAACCGCCAGGGGCCATTCGCCGTGGTGGTTTCCGACATGCGCATGCCGGAAATGGATGGGATTGAGTTTCTGCGCCGCGTCCTGACCGTCGCCCCGGAGACCGTTCGCATCATGCTCACGGGAAATTCCGACCAGCAAACCGCCGCCGGCGCCGTCAACGAAGGCAGCATCTTCCGCTTTCTCACCAAACCCTGCAACAAGGAAATCCTCTCCAAAACGCTAATGGAAGGGTTGGCGCAATATCGCATGGTGTGCGCCGAAAAGGAGGTCCTGGAAAAAACCCTGAAGGGAATGATCTCCGTCCTTACCGAAGTTTTGAGCGTGGCGAGCCCCGCGGCCTTCAGCCGCGCCGCACGCGTTCGGCGCTACATCCAGCACATTGCCGAACGCCTGTCCCTGCCCAACGCCTGGAAATATGAAGTCGCGGCCATGCTTTCCCATCTCGGGTGCATTACCCTGGAGCCCGAGACGATTGAGGCGATTTACTCCGGACGCGAGCTTACCCCCACCGACCAGGCTCAATTCCTCAACCACCCGCAGATTGCGCAGGAGCTGCTGAAGAATATCCCGCGCATGGAACAGGTGGCCTGGATGATCGCCCACCAGAGCCAACCCTTGCCCACCGACTGGAATGTGAACGACCGTGAGATGAAGGAAATGCGGCTGGGCGCGCAACTCATCCGCGCCGTGCTGGCTTTCGACCTTCAGTTGCGCAAGGGCGCGTCGCGCCTGGACGCCGCGCACTTTCTTTCCATGAAATTTGCGGACCTCGACAGCAAGGTGGTGGAGGCCATGATTGAACTCGAGCCGGAATCCGCAGGGAAGGACTCCCGCAGCGTGTCCATCTCCCAACTCTCGACGGGAATGGTCCTCGAGCAGGAAATACGGTCCAAGACCGGAACCCTGATTGCCGCCAGGGGCCAGGAGATAACTCCCCCTTTGCTCCTCAAACTCAAGAGCTTTTCCGCCAAAGGATCCATCGAGGGAAACGCGAGCGTTTGTTCGCGGCAGGCTGCCTGAAAAGATCTTCCACGAACCTCAGGCAGCGTTATCCCACAGTGGAGATCTGTTTCCGCCGCTCAGTCCAGGCCTTCGTATCGAGAATGCGCGGGCTCACTTCAATCAGGCGCGGAAGCATGTTGTAAACGCTCACCACAGTCCATTCTGTCCCCTCGCGTGTGCGGAAGCCGCGCTGATTGAGCGTCTCCGCCATGTGCGCGAGTGAGCGGTCCTGAACGATCAGCTCCAGGATCAAGGTGAGCGCTTCCATCTCGCGCGGATTTTCCTCCAGATGCGCACAATCGTTGGAAACCCGCGAGCCGAACGGTACCTCACCCGAGCTCGCCGATGCTTCCTGCTCATCGCCCTCCGCCGGCCGCTGCCATTCCACCGCCACCAGCTCCCAGCCGGCGCTGGCCCTTTCGCGCAGATACTCCACGCTCAGTTGTCCTGTTACCACCTCGCGAATACGTTCCATTTTTGGCATATAACCTCCAGGACGGCCCTGACGTCAATTGGGTGATCCCGAGATCGCAGATCGCGCTGCCGGATTCTTCACTCGTACCTGAGCGCCACCATGGGATCGACCTTTGCTGCGCGGCGCGCGGGGACGTAGCTGGCCACCAAGGCGACGGCGGTCAGGGCGAAAGACGCGCCGAAGAACGTCAGCAGATCGGTAGGCTTGACGTTGTAGAGCAGGCCGGCGAGAAGATGCGTCAGGGCCAGCGCGCCGGCGATTCCCAGCCCAACGCCCGATAGCGTCAACTTAAGGCTGTTGCCGACCACCATCTTCAGGACTTCGAGCCGCTCCGCTCCCAGAGCCATGCGGATTCCGATTTCGCGCGTGCGCTGTGCGACGGAGTAAGAAATCACGCCGTAGACGCCGACCACGGCCAGCACCAGCGCCAGTCCGCTGAAAAGTCCCAGCAGGATAAGGGTGATGCGATTGGTTGCCACCGAATTGTTAACCATCTGTTCCATGGTGGAAACGTCCAGAATCGGCTGGTCTTTGTCGATGGACGCCACCGCCCCGCGCACCGCCGAGGTCAGGCTTGAGGGCTCAACCGCCGAGCGCACCAGCAGGACCATATAGTGCGAAGCGCGCTGGGAGAAAGGTACGTAAACCTCCAGCCGCGAGGGATTGGCGAGCCCATACAGCTTGGTGTCGCCCACCACGCCCACGATGGTAATCCATTTTGAGGGCGTCTTCGGATCGGGCCGCCCGAACATGAATCGCTTGCCGACTGCTTCTTCATTGGGCCAGAACTGGTGCGCCAGCCGCGCATTGATCAATCCTACGCGCTCTGTATTTTCGTTGTCCTGCACGGTAAAGTCCCGGCCACGCAGCAGTGGGACTCCCAGAGTGTGAAGGTATCCGGGGCTGATGTTGTGATAATCGGGATGAGGGAAATTCCCCGGCGTGGGCAGGGGCAATCCCTCAAGTGTGATGTCCGCTCGATTGTGATTGCCCATAAGCGGAACAACCGTTCCCACCGCCGCGCTTTCCACTCCCGGCAGCACTCGCACATTGTCCAGCAGGCGTTGCCAGAAATTGGCGGCCGCCGTGTCCTTCGCGTACTGTTCGGTGCGAAGATTCAATTCCATGGTCAAGACGCGCTGCGGGCGGAAGCCGGGGTCGACCTGCATCAGCCGGTGCAGGCTTTTCAGCATCAGCCCCGCGCCCACCAGCAGAACCAGGGCGAGCGAGACCTCAGCGATGGCCAGCGCTCCGCGCAGGCGTTGATGCGAAGCTCCGCCGCTTGAGGTGCGCGAGCCTTCCTTCAATTCCGATTGCACGTCGGTGCGGGTGGAATGCGCCGCGGGCGCCAGTCCGAACGCCAGCGACGCCATGACCGCTGCGGCCGCGGCAAAAAGCAGTACGGTGCCACTCACCCGGATTTCCTCACCGCCGAGCAGGCCGGCCGGAAGGAGCAGGTTGATGCCGCGGGTTCCGGCCGTCGCCAGGGCCACGCCCAGGATTCCACCCATCCCCGCCAAAACCACGCTCTCCGTGAGCAATTGCCGGACGATGCGCCTGCGGCCCGCGCCAAACGCGATGCGCAGGGCAATTTCTCTCGAGCGCGCCGCGCCCTGCGCCAGGAAAAGGTTGGCCACATTCGCGCAGGCAATGAGCAAAACAAAAATAACCGCGCCAAACAGCACCAGAATCGCCGGTCGCGAGTCGCTTACGAACGCTTCGCGAATGGATTGCAGCGCGACTCCCATTCGGGCGTTGTCGATGGGATAAGCGGCCACCAGCCGCGCCTCAACACCTTCCATTTCAGCGCGCGCTTGGGCCAAGGTCACGCCCGGAGCGAGCCTGCCGATCGCGATCGTATCGCCGCGCGAGCCTCGGTCCGTGGCATCCGAATCCTGCGTGGCCCACACTCCGATGGGTTCGAGCACATCGGTCTTATCGAGCGCGCGGAAGTTCGCGGGAAGCACCCCAACAATTGCCACGCTGTGCCCGTCAAGGGTAATCGTGCGGCCGATGACGTTGGGATCGCCGCCCAGATGTGACTGCCAGAGCGCGTAGCTGAGAATGGCCACGGGGGCGGTTCCGGATTGTTCCTCCGAGGCGTCGAAATCGCGGCCCAGGATGGGTCGTACACCAAGGAGGGAGAGGTAATTCGGCGACACCGCATCGCCATCAATGGCTTCGGGCTGAGTGACTCCCGCCAAATCAAAGCCCACCTCGTGAACCGCGGCCATTTGGGAAAACGAGTGGCTCTGTTGCCGCCAGTCCAGGAAGTTCGGATAGGAGACAGAAACGATTCCCACCTTTGGAGTCGATTCGTTTAGCACCACCAGCGACGATGAGTCTCGATAGGGCAGAGGGCGCAGCAGCACGCCGTAGACAATTGAGAAAATCGCCGTCGTCGCGCCGATGCCCAGCCCCAGCGTCAGCACCGCCACCGCCGTGAAGCCGGGATTCTTGGCCAGCATGCGCAAGCTGAATCGGATGTCCTGGAGTAAAGCGTTCATTCGGAAGTCCTCGACCGGCAGTTCTGAGCGAATGGGTCCGTCACACCCATCACCATTGCCTTTGCTATTCGTAACGCAACGCCACCAAGGGATCGACTTTGGTCGCCCGGCGTGCAGGAATATAGGTGGCCAATAAGGCCACCACGACGAGCACCAGGGATACCGCTACGAAGGTGAGCGGGTCAGACGTTTTCACGCCAAAAAGCAGTGTGGCGAGCATGCGGCCCAGCAACAACGCGCCCGCAATGCCAATCGCCGCGCCGATCAGGACGAGCGACATGCCCTGCTTCACCACCATGCTCAGCACCTGCCCTGGCGATGCGCCCAGCGCCATGCGAATCCCCACTTCCTGCGTGCGCTGCGAAACCGAATAGGAAAGGACGCCGTAAATCCCCACAGTCGCCAGAGTCAGTGCCAGAAGGCCAAAGACCACGAGCAGCAAGGCGCCCATGCGCGGCCCCCAAAGCCCTTGGTCCAGCAACTCTCGAATGCTCTGCACGCCCACAAATCCCAGGTCGCGGTCGAGCGACTGCACCTGCGCGCGCACGGCGGGAAGGAGGGCATCGGGGTTTCCGTCTGTGTGCACGTGAAGCACCGCAAAGGATGGATAGGCCTGCGTGATCGCCAGATAGATGACGGGCTGGGGAGGCTCGCCCACGCTGAATTGCCAGGAATCCTCAACCTCACCCACCACTTCCAGCAGTTCCGGATTGCCGAAGAAGTGGAAGCGCTTGCCGACGGGGTCGGCGCCGGGCCAGAAGTGGCGCGCCGCGGCGCGATTCACGACGGCCACCTGCTGGGTTTTGGGTCCGTCGAAATCGGTGAAGGCTCGACCCTCCAGCAGGGGAATACCCGCGGTTTGAAAGTAAGTTGCCGAAACGTCGTTCAAAGTGGTGAGGGTTCCGCGCTGTCCGGTTTTTTCGTCTTCGCCCTCGAGATAAACGGTGCGGCCGATTCCGCCGCCGAGCGGAAAGTTTGAAGCGACGGCCGCCGAACGCACTCCGTGTACGGTCATGGCC